>JARBTX010000125.1 GCA_029239975.1 Anaerocolumna sp. | reverse complement strand
TATTATGAAAGCTATATTATGAAAGCTATATTATGAAAGCTATATTATGAAAGCTATATTATGAAAGCTATATTATGAAAGCTATATTATGAAAGCTATTATTCATTAGAAATATTATTAATATATAGAATATAAAACATAAAAAACGAGTTTTTCATTTTTGAAAAACTCGTTTTTATTATTAAAATTTGTCTAATAATTAACTAACTTTAAGTTTAAATTTTTGAACTGCTTTTTCATCTTCAATGTCTATTTTAGCCATAGTAGCACCTAAGCCTTGCATCTTTTCCTCAAAATGCTCATAACCACGTTCAATGTACTCTACTTGTTCAACAATGGTAAATCCTTCTGCTACAAGACCAGCAATAACCAATGCAGCTCCTGCCCTTAAATCAGGTGCGCTAACAATTGCACCAGTTAAACCTGTTACACCAACAATAATTGCAGAATTTCCTTCTACTTTTATGTTAGCTCCCATTCTTGAAAGTTCATCAACATACTTTAAACGATTCTCAAATACTGTTTCAGTAACGATGCTTGTCCCTTCGGATGTAACCAAAGTTGCAGTCATTTGTGGTTGCATATCAGTAGGAAAACCTGGATATGGTAATGTTTTAACATGAGTATGACCAAGTTGCTTATTTGCAATTACACGTACAGCATCATCATATTCTTCAACCGTAACACCAATTTCAACTAATTTAGCTGTAATAGCTTCTAAATGCTTTGGTATTACGTTTTTAATTAGTACATTGCCTTTTGTAGCTGCTGCTGCAAACATAAATGTACCAGCTTCTATTTGATCAGGGATGATAGAATATTCACTTCCCTTTAATTCACTTACACCTTTGATACGAATAACGTCTGTACCAGCACCTTTTACATTAGCGCCCATGCTATTTAAGAAGTTAGCAACATCAACCACGTGTGGTTCTTTTGCTGAATTCTCAATAATTGTTTGACCATCTGCTAATGAAGCTGCTAACATAATATTAATTGTAGCACCTACACTGGCAACATCAAGATAAATATGACTTCCCTTTAATTCTTTGGCTTCCGCTTGAATCATTCCATGTTCAATTTTAATGGAAGCGCCTAACGCTTCAAATCCTTTGATATGTTGGTCAATTGGTCTACTACCAATATTACATCCACCAGGTAAAGCCACTTGAGCTCGCTTGAATTTACCAAGTAAAGCTCCTAACATATAGTAGGATGCACGTATCTTACGGATAAATTCATAGTCTATACTCATGCAATCAATTTGACTTCCATTTATTTTAACAGTATGCTCATTTATTCTTTCTACTTTTGCTCCAATTCCCTCAATCGCTTGCAATAAGATGTTAATATCGCCAATGTCAGGGAGATTTTCAATTGTGACTGTATCATCGGTCATAACAGCTGCTGCCAAAATTCCCAACGCTGCATTTTTAGCGCCGCCAATTGTAACTTCGCCCTGCAAAGCCTTGCCGCCTTTAATTATATATTGCTCCATTGCGCACCTCTAATATTTTTATTCGAACATTTATTCAATATGCATATAAATCGATATTAATATTTGTAATAATTGTTACATTACCTTGATTATACCATATATTTATCTGATGTAAAACTTTTTTTGTAAATTAGTAAATCTTTAGTAAATTAGTCTCATTCATTTTCATTATTATTTTCTAGATTCTCAAATTGTCTAACAGCTTCGGCAATGATTTCCATTAACACTTCTGTTCCATACCCTTCGCTAGGAATTGTGATATGAGCATACTTTTCGTACAAAGGACACCTTTCCTTATATAAGGATTCTAAGGTTTGTCCTTCCCTAAACACAACACCTCTTTGCTTAATATTACCTAATCGTTTACGAATGGTTTCATAACTTAATTCAATATAAACAACGATACCAATCTCTCTTAGATGATTCATTGCAGGTTCACTATATACAATACTTCCGCCAGTTGATATTACAGAGTTTGTAGTAAAAAGATCACAGTTAACTTGGTTTTCAATTTCAAGAAATCCATCTAAGCCTTTACTTGATATGATATCTTTTAATAAACATTTCTCTTGTTCTTGAATCAATAAATCAGTATCAATAAAATTTAATCCCAATACTTTAGCGAGAATAACTCCAATGGTACTTTTACCTGCTGCAGGCATTCCAATCAGTACTATGTTCTTCATGTATAACCTATCCTTTCGTAAACAATGAACAGATTATATCATCTTTCGTACTCCACGCCAAGTACTTTTTATTTTCTCCTAATTTTAGAATCTTAAACAGGTTTATTTTTTCTAACGCTGTATCCAAATGTTCCCATTAAATCACCAAGTCCATAATATTCACCATGTGAATATACTATTGGTTCTGCCTTACTAAGATCAAACTTACCCTTAGCATTCATATATTCAGGATTCACATGAACTCCTAGAACATCTGCGATAAACATATCATGTGACCCAAGTTCTATAATTTGTTTTACTTTACATTCTATATTTACAGGAGATTCTAAAATTAGCGGAGCTTTCACAAAATTGGCGGAAATTGCTGTTAAATTCATTTCATGGAACTTATCTATATCTCTACCTGATTTTACTCCACAATAATCCACAGCTTTTATTAATTGTTTTGTAGTTAAATTGATTACAAATTCACCTGACTCTTTTATAATATCATAGGAGTAACGCCCTGGCCTTACTGATATGTATACCATAGCTGGATTCGTGCATACAGTTCCTGTCCAAGCAACTGTAATAATATTAGGTTTTTCATCTTCTCTTTTACAACTTACCATAACGGCTGGCAGTGGATATAACATATTTCCTGCCTTCCAAAACTCTTTTTTCATTTATAACTCCTTTTATCTATCCTTTGTTAATTAGGCAATAAGAAACTATTGATATATTTATCATATTATTTATACATATTTTATAACTGAATCTTGTTTCTAACAACTGAAGCTGAAAATTCGTATATATGATGATAAATTCTAAACTTATATCGCTTTCAGATTGTCTAACTCTATGAAAATAGCAAAATTTATTGCTACACTTTATTCAAACGTTGTTGTATAATATCTATATTACGACAAAATAATATAAAAAATTCAATTTACATAATTAAAATATTATTTATTATGAAATGTTTTCTATAATTATAAAGCTTTGTACTAAACTTAGATGAGGTGATGCTTATGACTACTGACTATCTTAATATCGAATCTGTATCTGGTGAAACAGAAGACAAAGTAAAACAAACACTTAAATTTAAAACTGGTAATTTTATTTGGAGAGTAAAGTTTTCTACTCCTCTAAATCCAGAATCCGTAAATAATCGAAATCTTTATGTGACATCTTTAAATCTGACACCTTTAAAAACACATATAAGATATGACTCTATTAATAAACAAATTGAAATTGAACCAATTGAACCTTACGCTCAAAATGAATCGTATATATTAACAATTACAAAGAACGTAAAGTCCAAAGGTGGTCAAAGATTAAAAAACGATATTAAAATACAATTTAAAATTTAGTTATTATCCTGCTGTAATGATAACATAAGTGCAGGTATTAATTGTTTCTTTCTAGATACAACACCACGTAAGTAAATGGTATCTGAATTACCATCTAATTTAAATGCATTTATTAATAATTCTTTTGCACCATTACCTTGATACAATAACTCTGTTGATTCTTCTAATATATTAGTAAGCATGAAGAATAACATTTGAACACCATGATCTTTAAAAGCTTTTTGCATATAAGGGACCAATTTTTCCTCAATGGATTCTAATTCATCTTGATTCATGGAATTAATTTGTCCTACTCCAAAAATCAAATCGCCAGCAGTAAATTTCTTGAAGTCTTGATAGAATATTTCTTCTGGTGATTTTGATTTTAAATTACTTCCTGCTGCAAACATCTTCTTAGCATGCTCTTCCACATCTATATTAGCAATCTTAGCAAGTTCTTCTGCTGATATACGATCAATTTCTGTACAAGTTGGTGAACGATAAACTAATGTGTCTGAAAGTATTGCAGAACAAAGTAATCCTGCAATCTTAGGTTCTACTATAATACCATTCTCCTGATACATCTGATATATGATTGTTGCTGTACAACCTAATGGTTGATTACGAAAGAATACAGGGCTAATAGTTTCAAGGCTTCCTAAACGATGGTGATCAATAATTTCTAATATTTCTGCATCTTCTAAACCATCCACTGCTTGTGATTTTTCATTATGATCTACTAATATAACTTGTTTTCTCTTAGCATCTAAGAGGTTTCTTCTTGATATCATACCAATATAGGAGCCATTTTTTGATAATATAGGAAAATCACGATAACGTTTTTTAGCCATAACACCACGAATTTCTTCAATATAATCTTCCGTTGTAAACGTAATTAAGTTATTATTTGTCATAAAGAATTGAATTGGTATACTTTGGTTAATTAATCTGGCAGCTGTGAAGGTATCATATGGTGTACGAATGATAATACAATCATTGTTTTGAGCCATTTTTGTAATAGTTTTTGATACAGGTGCACCATCACAAACAATAATTAATCTAGCATTCATTTCAATTGCACATAGTTGTGATTCATATCTGTTACCAAGAATTACAATATCATCTTTTTCTATATAATCTTCCATTAAATCTGGATTTGCTGCAGCAATTAAAACCTTTCCTTCAGAAAGTAGAGCTTCTGGTGCACCAACCACTAACTGTCCTTCTAAAGTTTCAATAATATTCGTACAAGGGGTTTGAGCCTTTGTCAGAACCCTATTATCATAAATGTCCATGTAAGATTTTGCGATATCCCCTATGGTAATAAGACCTTCTAAATGATTTGATTCATCTACAATTGGAAGGGTTACCACATTATTTTCTTCCATATAAGACCAAGCATTTTTTAAAGATATTCCTTTTTTTACACCTTTTGTCCTACGTATCTCAATATCTTTTACTTGTGCATGGATGTCATTAATATAATCTGGTGCAGGAACACCAAATGTCTCTAATACAAATCTTGTTTCAGAATTAATCTGCCCGGCTCTTTTTTCCTTATACTTTCCGTTGGTAAGTTTTCTTTTTAATTCCGCGTAAGCGATTGCAGAACATATGGAATCGGTATCCGGATTTATATGCCCTATCACAAAAATTTCATTATCCATTTATTTTTCCTTTCGAACTTTACTTATATCATAAAAATGAAAGCGTGTTGAGAACAACCTGTTGTTTTTTATTTCACTCTGATAAGTTATTGTTCAATTTAAAACGTCTTCTGGTTTTATATATAATAATTCATTTTCTTCTAATTCACCAGAAGAAATAAGTCCAAATAATGATTTTTTATTTCTTTCATCAGCAGCTACCTTAGCATTTATTGCAGCACTGATAATTTTTTCTAAAACATTTTCTTTTTCTAAAGTATTTTCCATTTGCTTAATATAATTCATAAATTTTTCTTCTGCTTCACTGGTTAATTTATACTCATTCTCCTCAATATAAGTAGTAATAAACCCCATGTAATCTTCCTTTGTAAATCTTGGAAGACATATGTAGTTAGTAAAATACTCTGATAATTTGTGGTATTGATTTTGCAGATCGTTTATACCAGTTTTACTGCCTTCTAATATAATAAAAATATTATTGCTTAAGTCATCTATTAAATTAAATAATTGATTTATTGTATTAGCTTGTAACAACTCTGCTTCTTCAATAACCAATGAGCAATTTATTAATTTATCTTTTTTCTCATTTATATTCATGCTATTTAACTTTTTAGCAGATATCAAAGCAACACGACTTGATTTTAAGTAACCACACTGATACAAAACTTTTGAAATATTTTTAGCTAATGTGGTCTTACCAGATTTTTTATCACCAGTAATAACCAAATGATTGATTTTGCTTAAATCACTTGTCATTTCTTTAAAACAATCATGCAATTGTCGTTTACACTCTAAGTTTTGGCTAATAAAACCAAAAGTCTTTGTAAAATCAATTCCTAGATTGCAGAATAATTCATCAAATTCTTTTTGTAGTACTAATTCATCCATACTTTTTATATTGTCTATATAAGCATCTAATTCATCCGTACTTTCGTTTGTTTCTCCAATACTTTCTTCTGCTTCATCAGTACTTTCTTTTATTTTAACAATGCTTTCTTCTGCTTCATCAGTACTTTCATTTGTTTCATCAATGCTTTCTTCTGTTTCATCAGTACTTTCATTTGCTTCATCAGTAATTTCTTTTACATCATCAGTACTTTCTTTTACTTCATCAATACTTTCTTCTGCTTCATCAATACTTTCTCTTACTTCATCATTAAGTACATGAATGTTTAGTTCCTTATCAGTTGATAAATTTACTACCCAATCTTGTTCAGTAGTATTTATAACAGAAATTGCTTCTATATCTTCTTTCGAAAAGATTTCTTGATTGTATGACTGAATCACTTTATTTAATGTTTCGTTATAACCAATTTGCTTTTTAAATTCAACTAACTTTTGAATATCTAGCAATTTTTTATTAGATTCTTCATCATCATCTTGTTCTTCTATTTGATACAAGTCTTTATTTTCAGCTTGTTCTTCTATTTCATACAAGTCTTTATTTTCAGCTTGTTCTTCTATTTCATATAAATATGGATTACCAATTTGCTCTTTATTTTCATAGTATTGACTATTATATTGCGCTTCTTCGTATAGGCCTTTATAAACAGCTTGTTCTTCTTCATACATTTGGTGATTAACAGCTTGTTCTTGATTAACAACTCGCTCTACTGATTCGGATGTTTCATTTGATTCATCATTCGCTAAAAATTGATCAATTTGACTTCGTATTGTACTATAGTCCTTGGTTTTATCCAGACCTAATTTTTTTTCAGCTTCTCTTTTTTCTTTTGCTTTTAACATATGTATAGGGTTAATTTCACCAACATAATATGCTTTTAATAATTTTGCTTTCTCAACATAGATCCCATCACCAAACCATAATACAATATCACTACACTCACGGACACACTTATCTTTCATACCGGCTTTATGATACAATTTTGCAAGTTCATAAGCCCATACTTCTATATATTCATGTTCTTTTAATTGCTCTAATGATGATATTAGTACATCATAAGACTCACTGTTTAATTTATCAATACAATAACGAAAGACATATCGATAAGGATCCATTGGAGCTATCTTGGTATAACGAGATAGGTAATCTTCAGCATCTCTAACATTTCCTCGTTTTATGGACAAATCAACTAACTGATAAAGTATTCTTCTAGTTTTCGTTTTTGTATAAATCTTTGTTAGTACCTTCATTGCATCATCAAAACGTTCATTCTGAGTTAGAACATCTGCAATTATACTTAGATCAGTAAGTGTTTTAATTCTGCTAATATCCATTGTGTCTAAAATATTTTGTGCTTTAATGTATTGATTTTCTTCTACTAATTTTCTTATCTGTTCAATTTTTATAATATTTTCGTATCGTTCCATATAGACTCCCATCTGCCTGTTTTCACAAACATAAATATGAGTTAATTTTCCTACGTATTTTTATTTTTTATACTTATGAATTTACAGAACCAATCTGTTCAAAGTAAAATTGCTCTAAAGATTTATTCCCATTAGAATTACTTAGTAAATATTTTAAGTTTCCATTAATTACTTCTTTTCCTTTATTAAGTATGCAGATCGAACTGCAAATTCGCTCAATTTCTTCCATATAATGACCACTATATATAATCGTAGTCCCACTATCATTGAGCTCTTTCATGGCTGATAAAATTTGGTTTCTAGCAGAAATATCGATTCCTACGGTAGGTTCATCCATAATTACCAACTCCGGATGATGAAGTAGTGCTACTCCTATATTCAGTCTTCGTTTCATACCTCCTGAATATGTATAAACCTTGTTCTCTAGCATTTCTTTTGTAAATCCAATAATATTTCTGATTTCAAATATCCTAGAGTCACAGATATCCTTCGGAACATGATATGCGTTTGCCCAAAATATAAGATTGTCTTTTCCAGAAAGTGATGAGTAAAGTGCAATATCTTGGGGTACATAACCCAAATGCTTTCTAATAATATTTGGCTTTTTTATAATACTTTCTCCATGAAACAATATATCTCCTGAATCTGGTTTTAACATGGTTGCAATCATGGTTATAGTTGTAGACTTACCAGCTCCATTTTGACCAATTAGGCCAAATATTTCTCCTTTTTTCACTTCAAAAGTGATATTATCTACCGCTTTGTTTTTTTTATAATATTTCGTTACCCCATTTAGTAAAAGCAATATTATAACCTCCTAATACAACCTAAGATTTTACATAAACTCATCTTTTATCTTACCATTCAGATAGTATTAAAACAAGCATAACAATAGAAAAAAGAGTCTTTGTTTATAAGATAACAGTTCTACTGTTATCTAAAAACGAAAAACTCAATTTACTATATCTTATAAATCTCTATAAAACATTAGCGTTTCCATTAATTCTTCGGTTAATTCAATACCATCTTTTTCGAGTGCACGATATCTGGATTCTAATTCTTTTAATTTTTTCATCGTATTACGATTATAACGTTCCATTGCATCTGAAAATAATGGTTGATTTGCAAGTTTCATTCTCATATCTTTTTTAAATGGACAATAAGTTGCTATGATTTCTCTAGCTACTTTATTTAACCTTAAAGCACCTGAAGATTCTCCTTTAATCCAAGCTTCGTAATCAATTAAAAAGATTTCTCTATAGTTTCCTTTGCCTTTTTGTATCTGGGTTTTTAACTTTTCTTTTGCCTCTTCTGATAGATCTCTGTTTTTACGATAAAATTGAATATAATCTGCATATTCGGAAGTCAAAGATTTATACTTAATATTATTCCAGGATGTACCTTGTATTGATCTGCATAACTCCCAACGGAATCTACCAAACAGCTTGACCATTAATTCACGTAATGGAACCTCACAGAATATTGGCAAGAAAAATCTACCTTCACTATTTTTTCTTTTGCCTGAAATTTCTTGCCACATTACACCATTGGATCCTGCTGTAGGCATTAAAACTATATCTGGGTATACATCTTTCATAATATATTCTTTTGCAATTTTATTTGCTGCATCAACATATAATACTTCTCGATAAAATGCAGAATAATCTATTTCTAATAATTCAGTTACTGCTTGATTAACACTTTTCGCTGTGACTATTAATTTACTTATTCCTTTTATAAGTTCCTCTCCCCAAAGAAACGGAACAAATGTAGTAATTTGCCCATTTACAATACGGTGGTTATAACGGAACATATTTTGAATTTCATAGGTAACCTTAGCGTTTAAATTTCTTAGTAATTCCTTTTCCTGAGCTTCTGTAATTTCACTTTTTTTACGACGTTCTCTAAGCATATCTGTATAATCCAGATCAAATTCATTTTTTGATGGTTCTTTTTTTCCTGAATATATTAACATTAACCAATCTTTTATATTATACACTTTGCATGGGCTAGTTTCTTCAATGTTTTCATTAAGATAATATAGTTCTTTTAATTGCTCTTTTGTAAATAATCGTTCATCAAGAAAAGCATATTTTAAGAAAAGATCAATTACCCTTGGCAGGTTTTTATCATTCATTGCTTTAAAGAATACCAATTCATAGATTTCATAAAACTGACTTGATATTTTTCTGCGTAGTAAACGTACATTATCATCAATTGCATTTTTATCTTTTAAGTTGATGAAATCAATGATGTTTTTTTCCATTTCTTTCGCCTTGTCTGGATCATATCCTGCATAAAGCATGATTTGACTGAAAGAATTATTTAGATCATTTATGGCTTGTGCTGATTCATCTTGTGAGAATTGGAAACCTGTTTCCACTTGCTCTTTACGTTCTGAATCATTGGATAATAGTAGATAATAAATTTCTTCCATTTTATTTCTGTCTACAAAAAGTTTTTTACCTACTTTCTCATCAAACAATTTTTCTATTATATTAATCTGATCAATAATATTATCAATGATTTGTATTAATTCGTTATTGTACCCACCTTGTTCTTCAATTGATATCGCTAAAGCTGCAAACCCCTTAAATAAGCATGAATCACTACTATTCATAAGCCCATCGAATATTTTACTAATGTAGTTTGATAAATTGATACATTCTAAGTTAAGCCAAGATATTAAGTCTGTCATTTCATCAATCAAATAGAAGGTTACAATATCACTTGTATTACAAAAACCCTTCCATATTTCGAGTGAGGTCTTGGATGCTTCTTTGTAATAAGCTAATTTTCTATCATCAATAATGGATTCACTATAGTATTCTTCCATATCTTTAATAGAATCAATTGTATTCGTGGTATATTTAAGTTTTTTACCTGTTTCTATATAATTGGTATAACTTAATTGTATAAAGTTATACAATTTATCAGCATTGGTTTTTAGACTTGTAAATACCTTTTCAAGTTCTGCTATATATTTTGATAAAGAAGAAATAGTCAATCCCTTATAATCTTTGTTTGTATTAAATATTTCACTTAATTCGTCTTTATTATTAATCGGGAAACAATATAGTGTAACATCATCGTATGCAATATAGGAACTTTGCATTTTACCATTATACATATCACTGATACCTAAAAAACTCCCCGAACCTAAAAGAATTTTAACACCATCATTCAAACTTAAAACTCTTCCCTTTAATACAATACAAATACTATCTATTGATTCATTTGCTGAGTAGATAACGGTCCCCTTATCAGCTTGATTTACAGCATAGTTATTCATTTTCATTCCCATAACTCACCTCAAAAATTTTATTTTTGATTCTAAAAAAGTAAATTATCTTACCATTCTATTATAACCCAAAAATCGACATACGGAAAGCTTAAAATCTCATTTTTTAAGGCATATAACTAGTAAAAAAGCACCAATAATCAATTATTGGTGCAAGTAAATAGCTGTCTTACGGGACCGGGCCATCGTTACCGATGGCTACGAGCAAAGGCCTATCCCCATTGATAGATCCGGTCCCTATTATATTGTTTTTATAGAAAACTTGCACCTTGGTGCAAGTTCCTACCAGGATAGGGTGTTACAGTGTGAAAATTTATAACAATAAAAAAATGCCGTTCACGTATGTGACGACATCATTGCCTTATATTATATTAAATTCCGTGCGTCTTGCTTCGAATGCTTCTCATAGGCGTTACCCCTACAGTTAACTCGGCCCAGGCTGCCTTACGGCACACAAGAGTTTTCGCTTAGTGCTGCTCCATTCCTGACCTGACACGGTTCACGAATTCCTGTTGCGTAAGACCCAGACGTCAACATCACTTATAGGGGGCAGCCCTACA
>JARBTX010000023.1 GCA_029239975.1 Anaerocolumna sp. | reverse complement strand
ACAATACAGTGTATAAAATCAAGGTACTAGTTAAGTGAAAGTGTCCAAAAATTAGGTGCCTTTCTTTTTTTAAATGTCCTTGACAAGGGGTACAGTTCAGTATGCTTTTTTATTATGTATGCTTTTTTATTATGTAACTTTTTTATTATATATGCTTTTTTATTATATATGCTTTTTTATTATATATGCTTTTTATAAAGAGAAAGGGGCGTTGCTTTACAACACCCCTTTCAGGTATCTTATTAAAAAATCTCTATTTCTTCGCCAGCATTTATTACTATCGTTTTTCTTTGTTCCTTGTAGATAACTTCTGTTTTCATATCTTGTTTTGCCTTAATACAACATCTTGTTAATTTACCCTTTTTCCACTCTAAGGCTATTTCACCACCACCACGCACGCACATTCCCTTAACGCAACCATCAGGCCAAGCATCTGGTAATGCAGGTAATATAATAATTCTCTCCATAGTACTTTGTACTAACATCTCAGCAATACCTGCGGTAGCACCAAAATTACCATCAATTTGAAAAGGTGGATGATTATCAAATAAATTAGGTAATGTAGATTTTGCAAAAAGTTGTTCTAAATTATAATAAGCAGTATCACCATCCCAAAGTCTTGCATAAAGATTAATTATCCATGCACGACTCCATCCTGTGTGCCCACCACCATGTGCCAATCGATACTCTAAAGTTACTTTTGCTGCATTTGCAAGCTCTGGAGTACCATCCATGGTTATTTGGTCGGATGGATGAAGCCCATATAGGTGTGAAATGTGTCTGTGACCCGGTTCTAATTCTTCGTACTCTTTTGCCCATTCTAAAATATTGCCCCGTTTTCCAATCTGTGTAGGTACAAGCTTTTCGATAGCTGCTTCAATTTGTGATGTTAGTTCATCCTGAACTCCTAAAATCTTGGCGGCTTTTAAGCATTGTAGAAACAAATCTCTTAATATCTGATTATCCATAGTAGAGCCAGCTGTAATAGCACCTTTAACACCACTTGGAAGTATATAAGTATTTTCTGGAGAAACGGATGGACAGGTCTTTAGATATCCATTGTCTTCGATTAGAAAATCTAGAAAGAATAAAGCTGCTTCTCTCATAATTGGAAATGATTCTTGTAAAAATGCAAGGTCTTTCGTAAATTCATAATGCATCCATTGATGTGTACACAACCATGCAGCACCCATAACCCAATAAGAACCTGGTATCCAATGATCTTGAACTGCAGTATCACCCCATATATCTGTATTATGGTGAGCAACAAACCCTCTACACCCATACATTTTTTTTGCTGTCTCTTTACCGTTAGGAAGCATTCTTTTAATCAAATCAAAGAGTGGCATATGACATTCCGATAAATTGCATAGTTCAGCAGGCCAATAATTCATTTCTGTATTAATATTAATTGTAAACTTACAATCCCATGGTGGTGACATATCTTTGTTCCAAATACCTTGTAGGTTTGCAGGAAGGGTACCTTCCCTACTACAGGAGATTAATAGATATCTTCCAAAATCAAAATATAACTTAGCAATCCCTTTGTCAACTTCTCCTGCTTTTGCTTTTTCAATTCGTTCATCCGTAGGGATTTTATCGTACATATCAGTATCCTTTAGTTCAAACAATACTCTATTATATAATTTCTTATAATCATTTATATGACGACTTTTAAGTTCATCGAAGTGATAAGATGAAGCATTGGATAAAATCTGATTTAGTTGCTTCGTTAAATCTTGAAAGCGAAACGTAGTTCCAGCTGTAAATAATAATGTAACTGCATCTGCATCACGAACGATTAAATGTTCTCCTATTACTTCACAGGTACCGCCTTCATTTTGTGCTTTTAACATCAAAGCAAAGTCCAAGCCACCTTTACTAAGATTACCGTCAAGCATTATGGTATCATTTGAAATCTTGATAACTTTATCATAAAATTTTTCTCTCGTAAGTAAGGATGAAAATGATATTTTTTTGTTACATGTAGCAGTTAGACGTACTACCATAACATCATCAACAGCTGATAGAAAGGTTTCTCTTTTGTATACTGTACCATCCATAGTAAATTGCATTCTATTTATGGCATCTTCTAGTGATAAACTTCTTTCATATTCACTAACATTCTCATTCATCCCCTTAAAATGAATAAAAAGATCTCCAAGAGATTGATAGGTGCGTTGACCTTGTGGTGTACCTGATAAAGCATATAATATTAGTTCTTCTGCTTCTGGAATCTGCCCATTTAATATTAATTCTCTTATCTTTGGTAAATTACGTAAGGCATCTGGATTATTACGATCAATAAAATGACCATACCATACACTATCTTCATTTAAACCAATATGTTCTGTATTAACAGTATTAAAGACCATCGCTCCAAGACGTCCATTACCAAGAGGTAATGCCTCTTCCCATACCGATGCTGGGTTCTTATACCATAATCTACTCATTTTTTCTCCTTTGTTAATGTCTCTTTTTGTTTATAGATATCAAACATAAAAGATGAGTCTTTTACGCTGACCGTACTAATAATGGTGGTACTTGGTTTAATATCCTACTTGTACTATTATTATCTTTTATCCAAGTTTCAACTTCTTCTTTATTTAATACAACTGGCATGCGGTTGTGAACATCTTCCATTGATTCATTGGCTGATGTAGTTAATATTACAAAACGGCATTCATCTTCATAAAAATTATATAGTCCAGCCATATATAAAATTTCAGATTCATTCCTTTTAAATAAAAATTTTTGCTTTGTACTATCCCATTCATAGAATCCACTGGAAGGAATAACACATCTTCTACTAACTAAACTCTCTCGGAAAGTTTTCTTTTCAAAGGCTGTTTCAGCTCTTGCATTAATCATTACACCCTTATTATAGTAGTTCGGAAAACCCCATATGGATAATTCCGGTTCAATTGTTTCTTTAAATGCAGCTAATATAGGCGCTGTATTGGTCGGGAATATTTCACCTGTTTTTTTATTATTGTTTTCGTATTTTGCATCAATTTGTTCTAATATCTTCCTAATTTCTCTTGATGTTTCATCATCAACATAGTAACGTCCACACATGATATAACCTCCTTTTATTATTTACCGTTTGACGCATCAATCTTACATAGACAATTTCGAATTTTATAGTTTATCGAATTATCATACAATTATAAAAATCGTAAGCTTTTGTGCTCTAAGAGTCACTATTAAGCTATATATGAAAAACGTATTAACATGTTTTATTATACCAATTTTACCATAAAATCATAACATAAACTATATTTTTTTGATTCATTTAAAGTATTTTAGTTTTTTATGTATAATATTATTATAACTTTACATAGTAGAATAAAAATAAATACGAGATTTCAAAACTTGACAGTTCTACTTTATTATGTTATAAGAATATATATATTTATTTACCGCCGGGTAAACGCATTAAGCGTTGGATTTCGTATCGTTAGGCCTTTGAAGATACGAAATGCCAACGCTTTTTTATTTTTAGGAGGAAGAAATGGGACGTAATAAGTACTTTCAAGAATTTATTAAATATTCAACCTTAAATGTGTTAGGTATGATCGGACTATCGTGTTATATACTTGCAGATACTTTTTTTATTTCGAAAGGTTTAGGCGCCAATGGGCTGACAGCACTTAATTTAGCTATTCCTATATATAGTTTTATTCACGGAAGTGGCTTAATGCTCGGAATGGGTAGTGCAACAAAGTATTCAATATTAAAAAGTCAAAAAGAATATCATAAAACAAATATAATTTTTACAAACACTATATACCTAGCGCTTATAATATCATCTGTTTTTGTATTAATAGGAATTTTTCTATCTAGAACACTTACCACAGCAATTGGTGCAGATACTGTAGTCTTTGGTATGACAAACACATACCTAAAAGTTATTTTGTTGTTTGCTCCTTTCTTTATTATGAACGATGTTCTGATATGTTTTGTAAGAAATGATGGTAACCCAAAATTATCTATGTATGCAATGCTTGGGGGAAGTATTTCAAATGTTATTCTTGATTACATCTTCATCTTCCCATTTAAGATGGGTATATTCGGAGCTGTATTTGCAACAGGTTTTGCACCTATTATCAGTATGATGATTCTGTCACCACATTGGTTAAAAAAGAAAAATGAATTTCATTTTATAAAATCAAAACTGAATCTATTCATGACCCAGACTACTCTATCATTAGGTTTTCCTTCTCTGATTACAGAAGTCTCTTCTGGTATTGTAATCATCGTTTTTAATACGATTATTCTTAATTTAGCAGGAAATGTTGGTGTTGCGGCATATGGAGTTATTGCTAACTTATCCCTTGTAGTAGTCGCTATCTATACAGGAATTGCACAGGGTATCCAACCTCTAATTAGCAAAGCATTTGGGTATAATGATACAAAAAATGTCAAACGTATATTACATTATGCACTCATTATGATGTTTGCCATTTCATGTATAGTATATTTTGTTATATTTTTCTTTACAGATCCAATCAGTAGGATATTTAATAGTGAAAACAATCTTCAGTTACAGGAAATTGCAACGATTGGCTTAAAACTTTACTTTATAGCTGCTCTATTTGTAGGATTTAATGTTATCATTTCTATGTTTTTTACTTCTACAGAAAAAGCAATTCCGGCACATATTATTTCATTATTAAGAGGCTTATTACTTATTATTCCTATTGCATTTTTATTTTCATCTATATGGGGAATAACAGGTGCATGGCTTTCCTTTCCTGCCACGGAAATTATTGTAACTATATTAGGGTTACTCCTATATTTCAAATTTAATAAAATTAATACATTACAATAAATACAAAGATAAAAAGAACCCTAATTTCAGTCTATACATAGAAATTAGGGTTCTTTAGACGGAAGCGGTGGGATTCGAACCCACGAGCCCTTGCGGACTACCGCATTTCGAGTGCGGCTCGTTATGGCCACTTCGATACGCTTCCAAATTTATAGTAAAAGGTTAAAAATCTGGTTTAAAGTTTATATTAATCCTTCAACCAGATTTAATAAGCTTTTATTTATGATTTCACATTATATATTTTTCTTATTATCTATTCGCTTTAGAACTATATTTCACTATTAATAACTCGACACCAATTTTATCAATGAGTCTACCAGTTTTAATCTGCTCTTCAATATCAGCACTACTTTGAAGTGCTTCTTTTAGTGTTTCCATCGTAAAATTCTTTGCTTGACTTAAATACTTATTAATAGTAAATGGCATGAGTCCAGTTTTCTGACTGATTACATTATTATCCATCTTAAGTGAACTTAGATTTTTTACTTGTATCAAAATGTTAAATTGCCTAGCAATTAGGAATAAAATTGACATCGGTTTTTCTTTTAACGCCAACAAGTCATAATATAATTCAAGTGCTAAGTCTTGTCTTCGACTACCAATAGCATCGATCATAGCAAATATTTTTCCTGTGATTTGAGTCGTGCAAACTGCATCGATATCTGAATTTGTTATAACATCTCTTTCATACGCATAACTAACTAATTTCTCGACTTCATTCTGAATATTCTCCATATCAGAGCCAGTTTTACTTAATAGATAGAGAATGGAATCTGCAGTTACTTTTTTATTATCCTTATCTAATAACGAAGTAATCCACAATTTTAGATTCGCTTCATCCATGTTATTCATCTCAGAGATTGTACCGGTGTCTTTTACAGCTTTATATAAACGGTTTCTCTTATCAACTTCTGTTTCAACAAATACAATGTGTGTTGTCTCGGGAATTGATTTTATATAATCAGCTAAGTCACTTTGATTCTTAAATAGTCCACTATTCTCTATAATAATTAATCTTCTGTCGCTAAAGAAGGGTAATGTATCAGCTGCACTAATCACTTTTGCTACATCTACACCTTTTCCTTCAAAGTAAGAGTAATTCATCTCATCACTGTTACCAAGAATTGCAACTTTTAGTTTATCTTTATATAACTTCTTAAGATAACTCTCATTTCCATATAAGAGATATACAGGTTTAAATTGATTCTGTTTGATGTGCTCTTTAATATTCTTCATCTTATCTCCTAAATTCGAAAATCTTAAAATTATTATTAAGCCACCTTCACCATAGACAACCACATCTATTTTACTAAGAAATCATAAAATTAGCAAGAGGTAAATCAATTTTTAACATTTATCAAATTCCTATAATAAGTGAATCTTTTGTAACTACTGCATTGGCGACAACTTAATCTTTCTAATTTATTTATTATTCAAATTGCGAAGCATATAACTTATAGTAAAATCCACCTTGCTCCATTAATTCTTTGTGATTACCTTGTTCTACAATATTTCCCTGATTAACAACAAGAATTATATCTGCATTTTGTATCGTGGAAAGTCTATGAGCAATAACAAAACAAGTTTTATTCGCCATAAGTTTACGCATTGCGGTTTGAATTTGGATTTCAGTTCTGGTATCAACATTAGATGTGGCTTCGTCAAGTATTAATATTTTAGCATCAATTAACATGGCTCTTGCTATGGTTAATAATTGCTTTTGTCCTTTTGATATGTTGATTCCATCTTCACTTAATATGGTATTATAACCTTCCGGAAGTCGTTTTATATAGGAATGTATTTTTGCAGCTTTTGCTGCTGCTACAACCTCTTCCATGGTTGCATTTTCTTTTCCGTATGCAATGTTATCAAATATAGTTCCATGAAATACCCAGGTATCTTGTAACACCATTGCATAGGAACTTCTAAGGCTTTTTCTTGTAACATCTTTAATATCTTGTTCATCTACTACTATAGACCCAGAATCAGAATCATAAAATCGCATTAAAAGATTTATTATGGTAGTTTTGCCAGCACCAGTAGGACCTACAATTGCAATTAAATTGCCTTCCTTTGCGTACAAACTTAAATTCTTTATTATCATTTTCTCTTTGTTATAACCAAATGATACGTCTTTTAATTCAACATTACCAGATATATTCTTTAATTCATGTGCGCCTTTAAAATCTGCTAATTCTGCTTCTTCATCCATAATCTTAAATACTCTTTCCGCTGCAGCTGCTGCTGACTGAAGTTCACTTACAATGTTAGCAGCTTCGTTGATGGGACCTGAGAATTTTCTAGAGTATAATACGAAGGATGAGATATTTCCTAACGTCATATGACCAAATAAATATAATAATGCACCAAATACCGTAACCAAAGAAAGAGACAAATTATTTATAAAATTAACGGTTGGTCCTACAATACTACCATAATAATCAGAATTATAATAAGCTTCCACTGCGTTCTCATTAATAGTATCAAACATCTCCATAACAACTTGTTCTCTGGTATAGGCCTTTATTGTTTTTTGCCCCGATACCATCTCTTCCACAAATCCATTTAACTCTCCTAGTTTTTCACTACGTTTACGAAACAAAGGTCTTACTTTCCCTGACATATACTTGGTATATCCAATGGATAAAGGAATTGTAACTAACATAACTAGTACTAAAACCGGTGAAATCATCACCATCATTACAAATGACCCGATAACGGTAATAATACTCGCACATATTTGTACCACATCTGTAGAAAGTGATGTACTTATGGTATCGATGTCATAAGAGAATCGACTAATAATATCACCTGCTTGCTTCGTATCAAAGAAACCTACTGGTAAATGAATTAATTTGGCAAATAAATCATCTCTAAGCTTTTTTGTGACTTTTTGACTGATTCGAAGCATTAATATTGATAATATATAAGAAAATACGGAAGATAGAATGTAAAATAAAATCATCCAAGCAGCATAAAAAAATACTTTATGAAATATAACTGCACCAACTCCAGGTTCTATTGCATCAATTGCATATCCAGAAAGCATGGGGCCAACTAATGCGAAAACATTACTCGTTACAGTAAGAAATACCGCTATTATGAGCTGCCCCTTAACATGGTACAGATATTTACTAAGTCTTATTAAGACTGATTTTACATCTTTGGGTTTATCAATATTATTTACTTGCTTTTTGTTATTATTATTTGATTCCATAATAATTCCTTTCAATGATTTCCCATTTGCGATTGATATATTTCACCATATACTTCACAAGATTTCAATAATTCTTCATGATTTCCATATCCAATTATATTACCATCTTCTAACACCAGAATATGGTCCATTTGCATGATTGAGCTTATTCTTTGTGCTATTAAAATTGTAGTAGTGTCTTTTAAATGTTCATGAATTGCTTTTCTAAGTTTTGAATCTGTCTTATAATCCAAGGCACTCGATGAATCATCGAGTACTAATATTTCAGGATTTCCAGCTAATGCTCTTGCAACTAATAATCTCTGTTTTTGACCACCACTTAAATTAGCACCATTCGTAGCTATTTTGTATTGGAATTTCTCATCTAATTGCTCAATAAATTCATGCGCTTGTGCATCAATTGCTCCTTTAGCAATCGTATCTTTCTCTATACCACGTCTAAGATCAATATTATCCTTAATCGTATCAGCAAATATAGTATCATTTTGAAAAACCACTCCAAATTTTTTCCTTAAAGTTTGTAATTCCATTGTTCGAATATCTTCGCCGTCTACAAATATCGCACCATTATCAACATCATAATACCGCATTAAAAGATTTATTAATGTTGATTTACCAGATCCAGTTGCTCCTATAATTCCTAACTTTTCACCACGTTTTAACTGAAAGTTAATATCCGTTATACATACCGACTCTTCTTTCTCATTTATATTGCTACTCATTATATTATCATTGCCATCATTTTCACAATTATGGTCATCCGCTATCTTATTATAAGCAAATGATACATTGCTAAATTCAATGTGAACCCCATTTGAATTATTTGGGTACATATTCTTAGAATAAACTTTTAAATCTATCTCTGACTCCAATACTTCGTTTATACGAGAGGCAGACGCAGTTGCTTTTGATATAATTACAAAGATACGAGTAATCATAAGCATTGCATTTAATATCATAGTAAAATATGATAAGAAGGCAACTATCTTACCAACCTCAGAAGCTCCTGAATTAACACGATAAGCTCCGAATACAACAACCAATGTCAATCCTATATTTAATAATAAATTCATTACTGGATTTATGACAGCCATGGTAGACCCAGCTTGTAATTCTTTGTCTACTACCAAATCATTTACCTTAGCGAATCGATTCTGCTCATATTCTGTTTTTGATAATGCTTTCACCACACGTATTCCTGTTATATTCTCACGTACGGTTCGAATCATTTTATCAACTGCTAATTGACTTTTTGTATAGAGTGGAATTCCCTTTTTTGATACAACATACACAACTACTGCTAATAATGGTAAGATGGCTAGCAAAATGAGAGTCAACACTGGCTCTAACGTTGCCGTTATAATAATACCACCAATTAAAATAATTGGTGCTCTAACTCCGAGTCTTTGCATCATACCAACCATTTGATGTATGTTATAGGTATCAGATGTCATTCTAGAAACTAACGATGGAATAGAAAAATGATCAATTTGTTTTCCAGACAATTGCTCAATTTTATAGAATAAATCATGTCTTAATTTTTGAATTGTATTACCTGCAACTCGTGAAGCCATTCGATTTGCAATGATATTTCCCATTCTAGCACCAACTGATAATACCAACATAACGATTCCCCATATTAGGATTAACGAAACACTACCAAGAGGGATAATATCATCGATAATATAAGCTAAAACCCATGGTAATCCTAAATCCATAAATGTTCCCGCAACTTTAATTAAAAATCCCAGAAACATTCGTCCAAAATATGGTTTTAAATAATAAATAATCATTCTCATATCGTATATTTCCACTCCTTAACAACAATTATTGCCACACGAATTACTTTAATCTTAATAAAACAACTTTCAGATAACAATGGATTATTTTATATAAATATATTTTATTTGTGCTAACAACTAATTTATATAATTTCAATAAATAGGTTCTTAGTAATTAATTCACATGCATATCAATGTTACTAAAGAAGTAGATTTGAAAGGCATTAAAATGGATACTACTGCGTTTACAATACCACTTAATAACCCATCGGATGAACAACGGTATCAATTACTAAAAAATGCATTAAATAATGTTGGAAGACCAGAAGATTTTAATAATATAATAGAACTCTTGAGCCCACCGCCTGATATTACTACCATTGCAGAACCAGGTAGCATGAGTGGCGTAAGAATTGGCATTATTGGTGGTGGATTAGCAGGTTGTAGTGCTGCTTTTGAATTAAGGAAACTTGGTGCAGATATCACCATCTTTGACGCTTTAGAAGATAGAATGGGTGGTAGAGTTTATACTTATTATTTTGATAGAGGCAGACAATATTATGGTGAATTTGGCCCCATGAGAATCCCCATATCCCATGAAACTACCTGGCATTATATTAACTTATTTCACTTAAATACAGTGTCTTTAAGTTCTCCTAATTCGAATAATTTTATATATGTACATAATACCAGAATCCGCAGAGATCCATCTGGCGACAATATAACAAAATATTTATATCCGAAATTTAACCTAACAACTGCAGAAAATAGTGTGCCTTGGTCTGAATTAAATGAATATGCATTTGACTCATTACTAAATAATTTATCACCAGAAATTAGAACAGAAATATTTAAAATTCTTCCTACCTATTCACCAGAATATGAGCATTTAACTAGATTAAGTAATCGTCAGGTCTTTGAGATGTTAGGTTTAAGTCAGAATGCCATTACACTCATAGCTAGTGTTGATCCACTAACAGGTGGTCTAATAAATACTAGTTATGATGAAACCTTACAAGAAAATTATTCACTGGATTTCATGAATACCTATCGCATTCAAGGTGGTATGGTGAACTTACCACTGGCTTTTTATTATTCCTTAATATCTCGTAATCCTTTAGAATACCAGCTTCCTAATTATTTACTTGGAGATGTCCATTTTAAATATGGGCATATTGTAAACGGTATATACCAATCTGTTAGGCGCAATAAAGTACTATTAAAGTACAGTAGTAAATCTGAAAAAAATATGCTTGATGTTTTTGATTATGTTATATGTACTATTCCATTTTCAACCTTGAGAGAAGTTGATATCAAACCTTTTTTTAATAATCAAAAAATGCAAGCTATAAGGGAGTTGAATTATTCCTCTTCACAAAAAACTGCCTTCTTTTGTAACAATAGGTTTTGGGAAGATGATGCACCATTCGGTAATATGAACGGTGGAATATCATTTACAGACTTACCAATCCAATCAATTGTCTATCCGTCTGATCACATCAATTGTCTTACTACTGGAACTTGTAACTCTAATGAACCGGGAGTTTTAACAGCATCCTATAACTTTAATTTAGATTCGATTCGATTATCAAACCAAAATGAGAAACGAAGATTTGAATTAATTAAACGAAATGTAGAAGAAGTACACGGACTTCCAACTGGATTCTTAGAGAATAAGATAGAAAACCAAAAAACAGTTCACTGGAATACCGAACAATGGTTTCGTGGTGCATTTGCTATTAATCTTCCTGGGCAGAAAATCAATTTTGCATACCAGATTCTTCAACCAGAATTTGATAATAAAGTTTTTTTTGCAGGTGAACATACATCTGTAAAACATGGATGGATGCAAGGAGCATTGTATTCCGGTAAATCCGCAGCCAATACACTTGCTATACATCGTAATGGAATTTTAGTTTAATATAAGTCAATTTGCACATTGTAAACTTGGTGATGCATCATGCTTTAGCAAGTTAAGATGTGCAAATTGACAAGGACAAATCATACTGAATACGAGTTTTTATTACTTTATCTTAATGCATCTTTCATTGATTTCACATAGTCATATACATACTTTTCACTTTCTTTTCCATATTTAGCAATAATTTTTACAATGGCACTACCTACTATAGCTCCATCCGATAATGCTGCATATTTTGCTACTTGTTCTGGTGTTGAAATACCAAAACCAACGGCACAAGGTACCTTAGAAGATTCTCTGACTAATTGTATCATTGTAGATAAATCTGTTTTAATTTCACTACGTACACCAGTTACTCCTAGTGAAGATACGCAGTAAATAAAACCTTTTGCTTCTTTTGCGATCATATGTATTCTTTCATTTGAAGTAGGTGCTATTAATGAAATTAAGTCTATCCCGTATTTTTCACAATCAGGAAGTAATTCTTCCTTCTCTTCAAATGGTAGATCCGGTACAATGACACCATCAATTCCACTTTCTTTACATCGTAGCATAAATCTATCCTTACCATAAGTATAAATAGGATTAAGATAGGTTAAAAACACTAATGGTACTGTAACCTTTGACCGTACCTTAGCTACCATCTCGAACAATTTATCCGTTGTACAACCAGCACTTAATGCTCTTTCGTTGGCTTCTTGTATTACAATACCTTCAGCAATTGGATCAGAAAACGGAATACCAATTTCAATTAGATCAGCCCCCGCTTTTTCCATGGTATATATTAATTGTTCTGTGGTGTCTAAATCAGGATCTCCACCGGTGACAAATGATATAAATGCTTTACCGTGGTTAAATGCTTCTGCAATTCTACTCATAAATTTTACCCCCCCTATATCTTGCAATAGCTGCTACATCTTTATCCCCACGACCAGATAAATTTATTACTATTATCTGCTCTTTATTCATCGCTCCAGCTATTTTACAAGCATATGCAACTGCATGTGCACTTTCAATCGCTGGTATAATACCTTCTGTTTTAGCCAAATACTCAAACGCTTTTACTGCCTCTTCATCTGTAATTGGAACATAAGTAGCTCTACCATTATCATGAAGCATAGCATGCTCTGGTCCAATACCAGGATAATCTAATCCAGCAGAAATAGAATATACAGGTGCAATTTGCCCATATTCATCCTGACAAAAGATTGATTTCATACCATGGAATATTCCAGTTGTTCCATTTGCAATCGTTGCAGCATTTTTAGGATTATCTATTCCAAGTCCTGCTGCCTCACAACCGATTAGTTGTACCGATTGTTCACCGATAAACTCATAAAATGCTCCCATCGCATTACTTCCACCACCTACACATGCAATAACTGTATCCGGTAATTTCCCTTCTCTTGCAAAGAGTTGTTCTTTTATTTCTTTACTGATAATTCTTTGAAAATCCCTAACTATGGTTGGAAAAGGATGTGGACCCATGACAGAACCTAAGACATACAAGGTATCATCTACTCGTTTTGTCCATTCACGCATGGTTTCATTTACAGCATCTTTTAATGTTTGTGTGCCACTTGTTACAGGATGCACTTTAGCACCAAGCAGTTCCATTCGGTAAACATTGAGAATTTGACGGTCGGTATCTTCTTTACCCATAAAGATATCGCATTCTAAACCCATTAACGCTGCTGCTGTTGCAGTTGCTACACCATGTTGCCCTGCTCCAGTTTCTGCAATAACACGTGTTTTTCCCATTTTTTTAGCTAATAAGACTTGCCCTAATACGTTATTAATTTTATGAGAACCCGTATGATTTAAATCTTCCCTCTTTAAGTAAATCTTTGCACCACCAAGGTCTTTTGTCATTTTATCAGCATAGTATAACATAGATGGCCTTCCTGCATAATTTTTATACAAATCATTTAATTCATTATTAAAGTCTTCATCATTTTTATAAAACTCATATGCTTTTTCCACTTCCTGCACTGCATTCATTAAGGTCTCGGGAATATATTGACCACCGTACTTACCAAATCTTCCTACTTTCATAGATTTCCTCCTAATATTTAATTAACACAAGGGTTCTTAATCGTCTTTTGACTCCTTGCAAATTGCCACAGCCACAGCATAAACAGCGCTTTTGACACTCTAATCTTTATAGTCTTAAATTAACCTATATCACGTACTAACTTAATAATTTCTTTTATCATTAATTCATCCTTTTTCATATTCGTTTCCACTCCACTACTTACATCAACACAGTATGGTGTACATTTCTTTATCACTTTTTCTATATTGTCTTTATTTAATCCACCGGCTAAAAAGAAAGGTTTGCTTGATTTCGGAATTAAATTTATGTCAAATGTAACTCCACTTCCGCCGTAGGAACCTTCTACAAACGTATCTAATAACATATAATCACAATTCTTAAGTTCCGTGGTTGGTATTTGTTCCCTAGTTTTCACTCGAACTGCTTTAATTATAGTATTTGAAATACAAGACCTTAATTTTTCTAAATATATCCCATCTTCATCACCGTGTAGTTGTACCATATCAATAATTCCATTCTGACACAGTGACACAATGTGCTCCAATGGTTCATTAACGAATACACCCACCGCACTAATACTTTTGTCTAGAGCTTCTTTTAAACTAGCCGCTAAAGCATCATCTACCTGCCTTTTACTCTGAGCAAACACAAAACCCACATAGTCTGGTTTATACTTATTAACATAACCTATTCCCTCTAAATCACGTATTCCGCAGATTTTAATTTTTGTCATATTTTCCTTTCTTAACTAAAAGCCCTGTAATTCCTTTAACGTTTTGCTTTTATCGTTGCTTTTCATTAATGTCTCTCCGATTAAAACACCATTTACCTTAGCATCTATAAGAACTCTAATATCATCAGGAGATTTAATTCCGCTTTCTGCAACAAATATTATGTTATCTGGAACTAATTTTCTTAAGTCTACACTATTATTAATATCTACTTCAAAGGTTTTTAAGTTACGGTTATTTACTCCAATGATTCTTGCTCCTACATTAAGTGCCATCTTAACTTCTTCTTCATCGTGTGCTTCTACTAGTGCTGATAAACCTAATTCGTTACACAATTTTATATATTCACTTAACTGTTTTTCATGAAGTATGGAACAAATTAAGAGTATACAATCTGCTCCTAAAACTTTTGCTTGGTAAATTTGATACGGGTCTATCGTGAAATCTTTACGTAAAACTGGAATGGTTACATTCTGTTTAATTTCAGATAGATATTTATCATTACCAAGAAAAAATTCAGGTTCTGTTAAGACGGATATGCAACTTGCACCTGCTATTTCGTAATCCTTTGCAATCTCAAGGTAAGGAAAATCTTCTGCAATAACCCCTTTTGAAGGTGATGCCTTCTTCACTTCACATATAAAATTAATGGGATTTCGCTTTAGAGCTTTTTCAAATGGAAAATCCGACTCTGTATTTAATTGTTCCGCTAATTCTTTCAGCTTTTCTACTGATACTTCTTGTCGTTGCTTATTGACTCGTAACTTAGTTGATTCCACTATTTTATCTAAAATCATAAAAATCCTCCATGCTATCTAAACATCGTGTAATTAGGCGTCAATCAATACAATATTTGCAAATGGATTATATTTTCATACTATCTCCATGCTATGTGGCAGCAGTATTCGCTTCAACTAATAGACAAATAACTTGCCTTATCTAATCAATTACCACTGTTACTTATTCGATAATTCAATGAACTTCTCCAATTGAGCCATTCCTTTTCCACTATCAATTATTTCGGCAGCAATCGCAACCGCATCTTGTAAACTTAAATTATCCTTTACCATATAGATACAAGCTGCCGCATTCATAAGAACAGCATCTCGTTTTGGTCCTTTTTCACCATTTAGTATAGCACGAGTGATTTTTGCATTCTCGCTTGGATCCCCACCAATTAGATCTTCTTTTGAACATTTAAGAAATCCAAATTGTTCTGGTTCTATTTGATAACATGTAATTTTTCCATCTCTTATCTCACAACAAGTTGTTGTATCACTTAAGGTAATCTCATCCAGACCATCTTTACCATGAACTACAATTCCTCGTTTTACACCTAAGTTTGTCATAACTTTTGCTAGTGGTTCCACTAATGCTTCGTCATATACACCTAGCAATTCATGATTTGCTCCAGCTGGGTTTGCTAGTGGTCCTAATATGTTAAAAATTGTTCGGATACCCAATTCACGTCTTATTGGAGCTACATATTTCATTGCTGTATGGTAACTTTGTGCAAACATAAAGCATAATCCTATTTCATTTAATATTTCAGCACTCCTAGCTGGGCTAATCATAATGTTAACACCTAAAGCCTCCAATACATCTGCTGCTCCACATTTACTTGATACACTTCGGTTACCATGCTTTGCCACAGGTATTCCAGCTGCTGAAACAATAATGGACGCCGTGGTTGATATATTAAATGTAAAGGCTTCATCTCCGCCAGTTCCTACTATTTCAAGGACATCCATATTATGGAGTAAACGAGTGCAATGTTTTCTCATACCTGCTGCACTTGCAGTAATTTCTTCAATTGTTTCACCCTTCATTCGAAGACCAGTAAGATATGCTCCCATATGAACCCCAGAAGCTTCTCCACTCATAATTTCATCCATTACAGCTTCCGCCATCTCATAAGTTAAATTTTCCTTATTTGTCAATTTATAAATTGCCTCTTTAATCATAACAATCCTCCATTCATCAAAAGCTCTACAAAAACAAATGTGATTACAATGTATTTTTATTTTATATTTGCTTCATAACTAAGTTAATTTTGTTTCATACATAAGTCTTTTTACTCGTACATAAGTAATTTTTGCTTCATGCATAAGTTATAGTTGCTTTATACATAAGTTATTTTACTTTATACACAAGTCTTTTTACTTCATACACAAGTCTTTTACTTCATACACAAGTCTTTTACACAAGTCCTTTTACTTCATACACAAGTCTTTTTACTTCATACATTTTTTTACTTCATCCATAATTCGTTGAACTACTTAATAATTTGTAAGAAAATTCTCCATCATCTTTTTCCCATCCGGTGTAAGAACAGATTCAGGGTGAAATTGTAACCCATATATTTCATATTCTTTGTGTTTCACTGCCATAACTTCACCATCATCTGCATATGCAATAACAGTTAATTCATCTGGAATAGTATCTTTTTTTGCTGCTAAGGAATGATATCTTCCAACAGTAATTTTTTCAGGTAAATCTTGAAAAAGGGTATGTTGGTTATTCACTTGTACGGTACTTTGTTTGCCATGCATTAAGGTCTTTGCATAAGTTATGGTCGCTCCAAATACTTCACAGATTGCCTGATGTCCTAAGCATACGCCAAGAATGGGTATACAACCTTTCAATTCTTTGATTACTTCTTCACATATGCCAGCATCAATTGGTTTTCCAGGACCAGGTGATAGTATGATACAACTAGGATTTAAAGCTTTCATATCTTCCACTGTATATTCATCGTTTCGGATTATTTTAATTTCTGTCTCACGATTTAATCCATTACTTTTATCCATACATATACTTCCAACTAATTGCACCAAATTATAAGAAAAACTATCATAATTATCGATGATTAAAATCATTAATCTCTCACCTCACTTGCTCTTCTAATTGCTTCAATGACTGCTCCGGCTTTATTTGCACATTCGTCATATTCATTTTCCGGAACACTATCTGCAACGATACCTGCTCCGGCTTGAATATATACTTTATCACCTTTTTTAACGGCAGTTCGAATGGCTATACATACATCCAAATTCCCCGAAAAATCTAGGTATCCGATTGCACCACCATAGATTCCACGAGCTACAGGTTCTAACTCATCAATAATTTCACAAGCTCTGAATTTCGGTGCACCGGATAAAGTACCTGCTGGTAGAATGGCTGAAATCGTATCAATACCATCTTTCTCTTCTTTTATCTGTCCGCATACAACACTGGCTATATGCATTACCTTTGAAAAACGATGAATTTGTTTGTAATCCTTAACCGTCACACTACCATATTTTGAGATTTTGCCTACATCATTTCTTGCTAAATCGACTAACATATTATGTTCTGATAATTCTTTTTCATCGAGAAGAAGTTCTTTCTCAAGATTTTTATCCTCTTCCTCTGTTTTTCCACGATGCCTAGTACCTGCAACCGGAAATGTTGTCAGCACACCATTCTCCAGTTTAATTAAGGTCTCAGGAGACGCACCTGCTATTTGTACATCATCACTTTGTATAAAATACATATAAGGTGAAGGGTTGGTTGTTCTTAGTACGCGATATGTATTTAATAAACTACCTTTGTAATCTGCTTCAAATCTTCTTGATATAACAGCTTGAAAGATATCACCTTCTCTGATATACTGCCTTGTTTTCTCTACCATATTGCAATATTCATCTTTTGTGGTATTACATGTAAATTGTGGAATAGGGGAGTCTAGTATCTCATCAATTCGAAGTGGCTCGTGGATGAGATGAATGATTTTCTCAATTTCAAGTAATGCTGCATGAAAACCTAATTCACCTTTCTCTGCTTTATAATTAGCCACAATATATATTTTCTGTTTTAAATGATCAAACGCGA
The DNA here is from genome assembly GCA_029239975.1 of Anaerocolumna sp. GTDB lineage: Bacteria > Bacillota > Clostridia > Lachnospirales > Lachnospiraceae > Anaerocolumna. Next base: position 31,280 of record JARBTX010000023.1, on the reverse strand, counting down.
TTACTTTATCAAATAACATTAAATCAAAATCATGAAACTCACTAGTTTTTAAGTTTAATTTAGGTTCTGCATAACCTATCATTTCGTAGGAAAAATATCCAACAAACCCACCAGTAAATGGTGGTAACTCATCCATATTGGGTGCCTTATAATTATTCATCAAATCTCTTAAGATAGCCATAGGATCCTCAAGAATTGTTTTAGTAATATCACCACTATGAATTGTTATCAACCCAGATTTACAAGTAACACGTAGTAATGGACTAAATCCTAAAAAGGAATATCTACCCCATCGCTCTCCACCTTCGACACTTTCTAGTAAGTAATAATTCTTATCAACTTGTGCTAATTTTCTTAATAATGTAATTGGTGTAATGATGTCTGCATAAATTTCTTTACAAACTGGTATCAAATTGTAATCCTTTTCATACTTCTTGATATCCTGATACTTAAGCATTGGCATATCCTCCTTGTTTTTTTGTATAAAAAAAGCCTCTATCCCTAAATTTAAGGGACAAAGGCTAAAGCTCTGCGATACCACCCATATTGATGTGTTTTAAACATCCACTCTGTTTGTATACAATCATATACACCCTGCTGATAACGGTTAGGGTTCCCGTTGACATCTACTTCCTTACGGTTTCAAGCCACCCTCACAAGTCCATTCAATAAATTCTCTCTTATCGCCTTTCACCATGTAGCGACTCTCTGTGAAGATTTCCTTTACCTACTTCTCTTGCTCATCGGTTTATTCTTTAAATTGAAATAAGTATATATGCATTAACATTATTTGTCAAGATAGAAAATGAAAATATTTACAAAACATTTTTATAAACATGCAATAAGAATAATGTTCCTATTGGTTTAAATCTTGTATTAGTAAACCCTGATATAACATTAATTATATTCTAGATAGAACAATTTTTTATTACTATCATAAAATATATCAAAGAATAATAGAGGTAATATATGATTATTCATGTAGTACAACCACTTGAAACTATCCAATCAATCGCCACAAAATATAATTTACCAGTAAATAAAATAATATTAGATAACGAATTACCAAATCCAAATAATTTAGTATTAGGACAGACGATTGTTATTTTATATCCAAAAGAAATATATACCGTTCAAGATGGTGACTCTATCATTAGTATAGCGAATAACTTTGGTGTTAGTCCAATGCAGCTATTAAGAAATAACCCATCACTAATTAATAGAGAATTTATTTATCCTGGCGAGACCATTGTAATAAGTTTTGTAGATGAAAAAATTGGACCAATTGCTACGAACGGTTATACTTATCCTTTTATAGATAAGGATGTTTTAAGAAAAACATTACCCTTTTTAACATATCTAACTATTTTCGCTTATGGTGTTACAAAAGACGGAAACTTATTAGATATAAATGATTCTGAAATTATTCAAATGACAAAAGATTTTGGCGTTGCTCCCATTATGTTAATAACATTAACTACAAATCAAAGTTTATTTAGTAGTGATGTAACTCATTCCATACTATCAAGTAGAGAAAAACAAGAATTTTTAATTGATAATATTCTAAACATGCTTAAAACCAAGGGGTATTATGGTTTAAATATAGATTCTGGGTATCTACTGTTAGAAGACAAAGATCCTTTTGTCAATTTCTTAACTTTACTTACCACTCGTTTAAATAGTGAAGGTTTCATTGTTATATGTACTCTAACTCCACAGACATTTATTGTATCAGATTTTAAAGAACTAGATTTTACTAGTATAGGAAGAGTGGTTAACAGGGTAATACTCTTATCTTATGAATGGGGCTTTTCATTTGGTCCACCTTTGTCAGTAACATCATATGATCTTGTAAGACAATTCTTAGATGAAGCTATTATACAAATTTCACCGGATAAAATATTCTTAGGAATACCAAGTATTGGTTATAATTGGCAGCTTCCCTATATTGAAAATGTCTCTAAAGTATATTCAGTTAGCAATCGCGCTGCTATCAACCTTGCTGTAGAAGTTGGAGCTACGATTTTCTTTGATGAACTTTTACAAGCACCACATTTTCATTATTTTGATGATAGTACAGGGGTTTCTGTTCCGCATATTGTATGGTTTAAAGATGCAAGAAGTATAAATTCCTTGGTAAAGTTCGTACCAGATTACGGATTATACGGAGTAGGAATCTGGAACATTATGAGTTTCTTTGCTCAAATGTGGCTTGTTATTAATTCACAATATGAAATAATCTCGGTATTATAAAAAGCTCCAGATGCATGTTTGTTTTTTGCATGCTCTGCAGCTTTTTATAGTCTTGTTTTATTTTATTAAATACGATTCTTGATGACATAATACCATTTTAGAATTCTACTCCATATGTCATTAAACTTTATTCCCTTTTTACTTTGTGTTATTAGGACAAATAACACATATAAAGGTAATATAATATACTGTTTATTACTTGTAATCTTTTTACTTATACTTGTCTTTTTCATGTAGGAGTTTACCTTCTTTCAATCATTTTATCTTCATGAATCTCATATCTAGTTAAAATAGTAATAACCAGTAATTCCAATTATAATTTAGTTAATCTATGTACTCATAATATAACAACTAGAAATGATTGGCAATAGTAATAAGTAATAAGAATTTTAACTACTCTACTTTAAAGATCTGTATTGCTTCTTGCAATTTTGTAGAGTATTCGTTTAATTCAGTGGCAAACTGGGATAACTTATTCATTTCTGTAATTTGACTATCAACAGATGCGCTCATCTCTACTGCAGCAGCTGCTGTTTGTTCTGCAACAGCTGAAATTCCTTGAACTGCATCTAAGGTTGTTACTTTAGAGTTCTCAATTATTTCTGTTCCAGTTGAAATCTCTTTAATATTTAATGCTAATTTTGATACATGTTCATTAATATTAGAAAAAGCTAAAACTGCATCTTCTAGTGCTAATTTTTCTGATTCAAGTATAGTTCCTGCTAATGTGGCACGCTCTACGGCTTTTGATGTTTGAGTATAAACATTACTTATAATATCTTCTATCTGCTTAGCGGCCATCATGGACTGATCTGCAAGTTTTTTAACTTCGGTCGCAACAACAGCAAAACCCTTACCCACTTCTCCTGCTCTAGCAGCTTCTATACTTGCATTTAAAGATAACAAGTTTGTTTGATCAGCAATTTCTGAGATAACACCAATAATACTATAAATGTTTTTAACTTGATCACCTAATTTTTCAACTTCATTTATAATTTCGTTTGTGATTTCAGTTGTTTCTCCAGATTTACTTCTTAGGATATTCATGGCTTTCATACCTGAACCAACGATTTCTTTCGAATCGTTAGAAATAACCTCTATTTCTTTCGTATTATTAGCTACATCGGTTATTTTAGCAGCTAAATCATCCATTCCTAATAAGCAACTTTCTGAATTCTCTGCTTGTTGTTCAACTCCACCTTCTATTTGTTCAATAGCAACCCCAATTTCCCTGGCCGATTGATTCACATGAATACTGGTATTACTTACAGTATTTACTGCACTTTCAACCTGTAAGGAAACTGTTTGGACTTTACTAATAAGATACTTCACATTTTGTATCATGGAATTAATACTGTAACTTAATTCAGCAAACTCATCTTTTCTTTTTGTTGTAATATTTACTGTTAAATCACCTTTTGCAGCTCTCTCTACATTTTTAATGATAAGCTTAATATTGCGACTCATTCCTAAAGCCATAATACCGCCAATACCAATCGCAAGAATGGACGCTATCGTTACTAATATTATCGTAAGAAATTTAATTTCATTTGCTTGAGCTAACATTGTAGTTTCAGGAACAAGTCCAATTAAAATATTACCTAAAGCGCCTATATAATTATAACATAAGAAGTATTTCGTACCATCATAAATAAAATCAGTTTGTCCTTCAGCTGCAGAATCTTGTAGTATATCACTAAATTCAGTTGTATCTACAATTAATTTTTCCATTGAGTCATCTAAATTCTTTGAAAGTGCAATTTCTTGTAAATCTTGTGAAACCAAAATAACCATGCTATCTTGTCCAAAATCTAAATCTGTCAGTACATCTGCTATTTTTTCATCTCTGACTTCTAAAATTAAGTATCCTAAAGGTTTCCCAGTTAAACTATTGTCTATGATTCGAGTTAATGTTAATGTTCCAGTAATATTCTTATTTGTATCATTTTTCTTATATTCTGATAAGAATTGGCTATTGCTTATCCATACTTTTTTATTACGAGATGATACCTGAATATAATCATCGGATGCAAGATATTTATCATAAGCATCATTACCAAATGTTATATTTCCATTGGTACTTATATGCTCACCGTTAACAGATATAAAATATCCAGCTTTTACATATTCATCTACTCCTAAGGCTGCTTTCATCCTTTTCATAACATCTGAAAAATCAACGTCCACTGCTGTTCCATTATAGTGCGACACTAATGTAGTATCTACAGATAAATCATATGCCGTATTTTCTACATCAAGCATCAGAAGATGTAGGTAATCCACAGCTTTCCCCATAGTTTGTGCTGTAGATTTTTTATATTGTTCTCTTACAGCGGTTGATGTTCTCATATAAGAAACAACACCTAAGATAATGATACATATAACTGGCACAAAGAACGCAATAGTAAGTTGAAAACGTATTCCTAATATCTTCCTTTTATGTAGCTTCGTTTCGTTCACGGACATTTTGTTTGTTTTTCTCATGGTACCTTCACTCCAATTCATTTGTTTTTGCTTAAAAGCTTTTCATTATTAATTGTAATAAACTACCAACTCAATTTTTGCATAAAAACGTACTTTGTATTATTGTCATTATAATACAAAGCACGTTCTAATTACAAGTTACATTTGTTAAATTTTAGCATTTTTATACATTATTTTCTACCACCACGAGTCTTAACATCAAATGCTACTGCTAAAATAAAGATGATACCTTTAACGATATATTGATAAGAAACGTCAACACCCATTAGGTTCATACCGTTTGTTAATGACATAATTACTAATGCACCAATGATTGTATTTGTTACCCTACCAATACCGCCATTAACAGATACACCACCAATATAGGAAGATGCAATTGCATCAAGTTCGAATCCTAAGCCTGCTGTAGGTGTTGCAGATGCTAATCTGGATGTATATAACATACCAGCAAGCGCTGCTAACATACTCATAGAAGCAAAAGCAAAGAATGTAATTTTTCTAACGTTTATACCAGATAATTCTGCTGCTTCTGCATTACCACCGATACCATAGATATATCTACCTAAACGAGTTTTATTTAACATAAAGTTGTAGATAAATAATACTACACCAACGATTACAGCGGTCCAAGGAATACCATTATAACCTGCTAATATCCATATAATAATAAAGATAATTGCGGATACAAAAATTAATTGTGAGATAAAAATTGGAGCAGAATTAACTTTAAAGTTATACTTTAACATGTTTCTTCTTGATTTAAATAGATTAAAAACAACCAATACAATAGCTACAATACCAATAATCAATGTTAGATAATGGAAGCTACCACTTACTGGTAGATCTGGAATAAATCCTTGTGATAATGCTTTAAATGCTTTATCCTTAACAATAATTGTACCACTACCTGCTGTAACTAAGGATAATAAACCTCTGAATATGAACATACCTGCTAGTGTTGTAACGAATGCTGGTACCCCAATCTTGGCAACTAAAAATCCTTGATATAAACCAACACAGATACCTAATGCTAAGATAATTGGAATAACCAACCAAACTGACATACCAGATTTCATTAACAATGCAGCAACTGCACCTAAGAAACCAGCGACATAACCTACAGATAAGTCAATGTGTTTAATAATTAAGATTATGGTCATACCAATTGCTAATATAGCTACATAACCAGTTTGATTAATTAAGTCTGTTAAATTTCTTGATGATAAGAATAAACCATCTGTACGAAATCCAAAAAATATAAATATAACAACCAAAGCAATGTACATTGCATAATCACGCATATTTGCTTTTAATAATGTTGAAATTTCTCGTCCAATTCCAACTTTATTTGTATCCATTTGCCCATTAACGCTTTTCATCTTATTACCTCCTATACTCTTGTGGCCAAAGCCATAACATTCTGTTCTGTAGCTTCGTCAGCTGATAATTCTCCAGTAATGGTTCCTTCTGACATTACATACAGACGATCACTCATACCTAGAACTTCCAATAATTCTGATGATATCATGATAATGCTCATTCCTTGTTCAACCAAACGGTTCATAAGAGTATATATCTCAAACTTCGCACCAACATCGATACCTCTAGTAGGTTCATCTAAAATTAATACTTTTGGTCCAACAAAGAGCCATTTTGCTAGAGAAACTTTTTGCTGATTACCACCACTTAAATTACCAACTAATTGCTTAATAGAAGGTGCTTTAATGCCAATGGACTTTTTGAAATCGTTGGCAACATTGATTTCTTCATTTTCATTAATTACTATTCCTTCTGTTAATTTCTCTAAGTTTGAAATAGTAGTATTGTATTTAATATCCTGAATTAAGATTAATCCGTTTCCTTTTCTATCTTCAGTAACATAGGCTATTCCTGCATCCATTGCTGCTTTTGGATGATTTAATTTTTTAGGTTGACCTTCAATAAAAATTTCACCACTTGTAATCTTATATTTTGGTGTATTACCAAATATACTTAATGCTAATTCCGTTCTGCCGGCACCCATCAAGCCTGCAATACCTACAATTTCGCCTTTGCGAACATTAACATTAACATTATGTAGGATTTCACGACCTGATTTTGGATCTTGTACTGTCCAATTCTTTATTTCTAAACATACATCTCCGAAGGCTGCTTTTTCCCTCTTTGGATATATATTCTCAATTTCTCTACCTACCATGTTACGTATGATTTCTTGTTCTGTAATCTCCATTTCATGAGCATCCATAGAACATATTGTTGCACCATCTCTTACTACAGTTACTGTATCTGCAATAGAAACGATTTCCTTTAATTTGTGAGAAATCATAATACATGTAACCCCTTGCTCTTTAAGCTGTCTTAATAATTCCAAGAGATTTGCACTATCATCTTCATTTAGAGCTGCTGTCGGTTCATCTAGAATTAATAACTTAACATTTTTACTAAGTGCTTTTGCGATTTCTACTAACTGCTGATTACCTACACCTAAGTCTTTTATTTTAACGGAAGGATTTACATTAAGTCTTACCTTCTTTAACATCTCGGCTGCCTGTACAATCGTTTGGTTCCAATTAATAACTTTGCCATCCATGATTTCATGGCCAAAATAAATATTTTCATAAATACTAAGTTCAGGGATTAATGCTAATTCTTGATAAATAATTGCAATACCTGCAGTTTCACTATCTGCAATTGATTTAAACTGTTGTACTTTATCGTTGTAAACGATATTTCCACTATAAGTACCAAAAGGATATACTCCAGAAAGTACCTTCATTAAAGTTGATTTACCCGCTCCGTTCTCACCTACCAAACAATGAATCTCACCACGTTTTACTTTGAAATTAACATTGCTAAGTGCCTTAACACCGGGAAATTCTTTTACTATATTCTGCATTTCTAATATATAGTCACTCACGATAAGCCTCCTTTAACATGAAACCGGCTTAAAAATAATCTTGCATTATTCTTAAGCCGGTCTCAAGATGAGCAGATTTCTATTTATTTAAGGATTACTCTAATCCTGTAAAATCAGATGCTGCATAATAACCAGAATCGATTAATGCGCTCTTTACATTGTCCTTAGTTACTACAACTACAGGAGTTTGTTTCGCAGCAACGTCTTCAACACCATTGTTGTAAGTTGTATCAGTTGTTGCAGTTTTTCCTTCGATAACTGAGATAGCCATGTTCATAGCATCGGCAGCTAAAGTACGAGTATCTTTAAATACTGTCATAGATTGTTTTCCATCGATAACGTATTGAACAGATGCTTTTTCAGAATCTTGACCAGTGATGAAGTATTCGCTTACATCAGCGTCAGCTGCGAATACGTCTGCGATAGAACGTGCAGTACCATCGTTAGGAGCTAAGATATAAGTTTTACCTTTATCAGCTGCTGTAGCAGATGTTAAATGAGCTTCTGCTTTAGATTTAGCTTCGTTGAAATCCCAGTTAGTTGTAACCTGACCAATGATAGCTGATAATTGATCACGAGTTAATTTCGCTTGATCTTGAACTGCAACTGCTTCAGAAGAGTTCTTGATTACAAATGTACCATCAGCGATTTTTGGTTGTAAAATATTCCAAGCACCTTCAAAGAAAAGGAATGCATTGTTATCAGTTGCTGCACCAGCATATAAGTATAATGGATTACCAGTTCCTGTTGCATTATCAACAAGGTATTTACCCATTGCTTCACCTACAGAGATACTATCAAATGTAACATAATAATCAAGTGCATCTGTATCTGTGATTAATCTGTCATAAGAAATAACAGTTACGCCAGCTGCTTTCGCTGCTTCAACGCTAGATGCTGCAGCTGCTGCATCTTGTGCACAGATAATAAGAACTTTGATTCCTTTTGCGATTAAAGTTTCTACGTTAGTTTTTTCGTTAGCGGATGAACCTTGGCTAAATAATACTTCTACAGAATAATCTGTGGAAGAGATAACAGATTCGAATCTTTCTTGATCTTGAATCCATCTTGGTTCATCTTTTGTTGGAAGTACGATACCAACATCTACTTTACCTGATTTTGATCCACCACTTGTTGCAGTGTCTTTGCTACCACATCCTACCATAGTTAAAACCATAGTTAGACATAATACTAATGCTAAAAATTTCTTCATATCCTCTTTCCGCCCTTCTCTTAATTAAAATTAATTTGACTTAACGAATTAAGTCATTAACTTTCGTTACTTCTATATCATACTATACAAAAACTCAATTCACAATGTACGCATTTGTTGTGTATTATGACTATTTTGCTATCTATTTTTGTAGAATTTTTACTTCTATAAAATATTGCTATTATCTAAAATTAAATAGCAATATTTTATCCTAAACTAATGTACAAGAATACAAGTAGTTAATCTTATACGAATAATTGTGCGCTCCCTTTCTACTTTTACGACAAAAAAAGAGCTGCCACTAAGCGGTTTAGCAGCCCCCGTCTACTTGACGGAGAGCAGCTAAAACAGCTAGTGTGACAGCCCCTACAGTTTAATTGATCGTATTTATAACACTTTGACTCTTTTTTAGATTAAATATCTAATCTTCTGTTTGATAAACATCTTCATACAAGTGAAAACCATCTTTTATAACAGTTTCATCGATATTATCTTTTGTAACTGCTTCTACATCGATATATATATATGGAACTTTATAAGTACCATCATTCATAACTCCATCGGTTTTTATTTCTTCGCCTTTAACAAGTTGTAAACAAACTTCAACTGTCTTCTCGACAAGATTCTTTATTGGTTTATAAACAGTTAATGATTGTTTTCCAGTTACAATTCTTTGACAAGCAACTAAATCAGCATCTTGACCTACAACCTGAACTTGTTCTGCGATTTGTGCTTCTGATAACGCATCAATAGCTCCCCAGGCTAAGGAATCGTTACCACAAATAACTGCTTTTATTTTGTCTTTTTGTTTTTTTAATTCTTCTGACATAAAACCATAAGCAGATTCACGAATCCAGCCCTCTACCCAAGTTTCATTTAATATCTGTATTTTATTGCTATCAACAAATGGCTTTAAAACGCTCATAACACCTTCGTATATCATTTCACTATTACTATCATTTTTAGCTCCACTGATAATCATATACCCGCCTTCTGGTACCTGTTCAACCAGATAAGAAGCCATAGTTACTCCAACCGCAGTATTATCAAAGGATATATAAACATCAACGTCACTGTTATAAACCAGTCTGTCATATGATACTACTGGAACATTCTTTTCTTTGGCAGCTTCTACACATCTTGCCTCACTATTACAGTCATTTGGTGCTATAACCAATACATCAATACCTTGATCTAACATCTCTAATACTTGTTGGTATTGAAGGTCAGAATCCTTATTGGCATTATTTACGATAACATCAATGCCTTCTTGCTGGGCTTTAGACATAAATATATCTCTGTCCCTTATCCAACGATCCTCCATTAATGTCCCTAAAGAAAAACCAACGGTTATCTTTTTTTCTTCTGTAGGTTCGTCTTTAATTTCTTCCTTCTTACTGCACCCAAACATTGATAATAAACCAAATGCTAATAATACACCTAGCATCATCTGTTTTTGCAACAGCTTCTTTTTACCCATAAACCTCCTCCTTATAACCCAAACATTTTTTTATATTCGCTGGCTGTACAACCTGTAACCTTCTTAAATATTTTAGAGAAATAGTTTGGCTCCATATACCCCACCATAAAACATACATCTTTAATGGACAAATCTTCTCTCTTAAGAAGTTCCTTCGCCTTATCAATTCTAACATTTACTAATTTATCACTAAAATTAATTCCAGCTTCTTCTTTATAAAATCGACTAAAGTAATAGGAACTTAAATTTACTTCTTTTGCAACATCATCTAAGGATATGTCTTCCGCATAATGTTCTAAAATGTATTGATCTGCTTTCTCAATAATCGAATTCACCTTTTTCTGCCTACCAGATACAATAAGCCCAATTGTTTTACTTATAAAACGGCTACATATTTGATATAAGGTTACTTTATCATTCGCTTTGATAATTTCACTCAACACTCCGTAATAATCGCCTAGTACATGCCCCCATCTTGTACCAAAGCCCATTACTAGACCAATCATGCGATTCTTAATCGCATCAAAATTCATATTGGTATCTGCACTCATTCTGGCATATAATTGCTCAAATGCAGCTTGTACATGAACTTCATCGTTTTCTACAACTCTAGAATAAATTTCATCTTCAATTTGTTGTTCATAATCACTTTCTGTATATTCGACTTTTTCAATAATATCATCCACATGAAGTATTTGATTATAATTTGTATTTTCTTCTGCTGCAGACAGTATTCGCAGTGAATAAAGTGATTCCTGATATGATTTTTTAGCGTCTATAATACTCTCATGAAAATGTCCAATTCCAATAAAAATATCTGGATATATTCTAGACGCTCTGTCTATGATTATCTGTGCTAATTTAACAGACTCACTCTTTTGCTCAAAACATTCTGCTTTACTATCATCAAATACATAAACAATAATTCGATTAAGCATAATTGGTCCAACAATGCAAGTACAAGCTGACTTGATAATATTCTTATATTCTGAGTACATTTTTTCACCTTGTACACCTGCACCGATTTTATTCTCAATTTTTTTACTTCTTCTTTGTCCAAATTCAATCGCCATAACATAACCACTAGATTTATTATATCCGAATAAATCACAGTAATTTTGGAGTTCTTGTGAATTTTCACCATATAGACATAACGAATTCATAAATCCAGTTTCTAAAATCGGAATAATCATCTCTAAGCGTTCTTGCTGCTCAAGATTTTTTTTCATATTTTGTTTTCTAACATTAATTTGATTCATTACCTTTTGTAAAGTTTCATTAAACTTTGCTTCTTTTACTGGCTTTAATAAATATTCTTCTACACCAAGTGCAACGGACTCTACCGCATAATCAAAATAATCAAAGGCTGAAATAACAATAAAACTAACTGTTGTATTAACCACTCTAATTTGTTTCATTGCTTCAAGACCATTGATTCCAGGCATATTGATATCCATAATAATAATATCTGGATGTAAATTATAAGCCTTCTCAATAGCATCTTTCCCTGACCTTGATGTACCGACAATATCAATCGAGTCGAAATTCTTCTTTATCATATAAATGATAGACTCCACTGCTATTGGTTCATCATCTACTATTAGTACTCTACACATCGTCCCATCGACCTCTATCTATCTCTTTCTTATAATCAAGTGGTAATGATAGAATAACATTTGTTACTCCATCAACACACGTAATATTCATAACATCTTTCTCTTCATAAAATAGTCGTAACCGATTAAGAACATTATCAATACCAATACCGGTGGTATGACCTTTATTAGAAGGATTTCGATTACTTTTTAATTTACGACTTAAAATAAGATTTATTGTCTCCTGTGGGAATTCATCTCCAGTATTTGCAATAATTACCTGCATACGATTATCAAGTATTTTCACTTTTAATTCAATGATACCACCATCATCAAATTTACTTACACCATGTATATATGCATTTTCAACTAATGGCTGAAGTGTCATTCTAGGCAAAATGAAATCTTTTATTTTTTCATCATCTGGAACATCCAGACGAAAATCAATAATATCACCAAACCGTGTGGTTAGTAAACTCATATATGCAGAAACATTGTTTACTTCTTCTTGCAATGTCGCATTATAATCAAGCCCTTTTAAGTTATAACGAAAAATTTCAGCAAAATTCTCTAGATAATCACAAGTTACAGAATCGCCCTGTAGCATTGCAACTTTTGCACCTATGTTAATGGAATTAAAAATAAAATGAGGATTTACTTGAGATTGTAATGCTAGTAATTCCGCTTCATGTAATGCATTTTTCATCTTAAGATTATCAACCTTTTCTTCAATTAGGGTTCTCTCAAGCCTTTGCTTTTCTTTTAATTCATTTACATACTCCCTGATACTGATTGCCATTTTGTTAAAGGTTTGAAATAAAATACTTATTTCACTGCTTGTCTTCTCATCAGTAACCTCTATATCAAAATTACCGTCGGATATCTCTTTTGCATAAGATACTAACTTAGAGATTGGTTTCGTTATCTCGATACTAAACAATACTATAATTACAGATATTAGTATAATAGTTACACCAAACATAATATAATTAATAATTGTAGTCTGTTTCACTTCTTTTTGTATCTGAATATACTTTTCAGCACTATCACTTAAATCGGTACTCATGATTTCTTGAATGTAGTTACCTATATACGTATATTCTTCCACGGAATCCTGATAACCTGATGTATAATCATCAATCTTTTTGTTTCTTTTATCAATAATTGTTTCATCTAGTATTTTAAGATAATGATCTATCATGCTAGTTAAATTCTTGATTTTAATACCACGCTCTGTATATCCAGCATCTTTTTTTAGACTATTGTTATTATCTGAAATTGAGTTACTATGATCATAAAAGGACTGTAAACTGTCAGAGCTTCTTGTGGATAGATAGACTTCTAAGTCATCTTGTATCTGTTCTAATTGATTATATAGCATATTTAATTCTTGGCTTTTATTCAGCAAACTGGTCATATCTTTCATTAATACTCTAGATGACGTGTAATTGTACAGACCAACCATAGTTATGATAAAGGTAGCCAATAAAAAGAATCCAATTAGTTTTGTTCTGTATGTCATTCCTTTTCTCTGTTTCATTCTAACCCTCCATGCTGTCTAAAACCGCCATTAGACGTCAGCACCCTACCTCTAATTCTATTCTATCACTTCATCATATTGATCTACATTACTTGAATCAATAGTGTATAATTCTGTGTTCGTATAATTACTAATTGGTTCCTGATTAATACTCTGAGTTAACTGTTTCACTGTGTCATAACCTATTTCATAAGAATTTGGACATACTGTTCCATAAATAACACCACGTTTTATATAGTCTAGTGTCTGTGGAGCGATTCCATAACCTACTAATTTAATATCTCCTACCATGTTATTATCAACAAGTACTTGTGCAATACCAGGCGTACTTCTTTCATCCAAACAGATTATCAAATCTACTTTTTCATTATTTGATACAATCGTACTTGCAACCTTTTCCGCTTCAAACATTTCCTTATCAATGGTATAAATATCAGTGATATTGATGGTACTGTACCGTGAAAATGATTCTACAATACCTTGAATGATTAAATTTCGATAAGATACATCACTCTGCTCTCCAGATTCATTTAATATAACAACCACATTTCCACGTCCATCCGATGCTTTCACTGCCATATCACCAGCAAAATTACCCAGACTGAAACTATTAGATCCTACCATAGGTGTATCTGGTATGGTAAAGCTATCATTTTCGTAGGTAATCATAGCAACACCTTGGTTTTTAGCTTCGTCTAACATATTTTTAGTTTCTTCTGAATCCGCTGGCTGTAGTGCAATTCCGTCCACTCCTGCATTTACACCCTTTTCAACAGCTTCCTTTAATAAATCTGTACTATTTTGTGTTATAGCTACGAATTCGACATATACTCCTAGTTCTTCTGCCGCAACTTGAGCTCCTTCTCGAAAGGAATTCCAAAAGTACTCGTCCGTATTTTGTATAATAACCTGCAGGTGATAGTCTGGATTTATACCTGGTTCTTTTGCTTCTTTTTTATCATCTGAATTTATAAGTAATTGACCAAACATAACAGAGATCATTAAAATCATTCCAACTAAAATAGCGAATATTCCTTTTAACATTGTAAACTACCCTTCTAATTACCATCAAAATAGTAAATATATATTCCAAAACTGTAAAATTTTATATATTTTCCACAAACAATTATGCTTTATTATTATTTTATTGTATATTTGTTAAATAATCAAATGATTTTCTTTTATTTCTAATTAATATATTAGCTAAACTAATGAAAAGAATAAAAAGCGCTTGTCAAAATTGAACAAGCACTTTCATAAAACAATCACGTAATTTATAAATCTGTCAATGCATATATTGGCTTAAAATCAACACTGTCCGCACATAAAAATCCATCAAATTCAGTAATTATTAAGCGTAATAGCGGTTTTAATAATTCAAACGCTCCATCGTCAATGGTTACAGCAAAAATAGTTTTTACATTTCGGTTCTTTATAAATGCAGCATCAGATGAATCTTTAAATTCATTATTCATTGGTTCAAAATCAACAGTTAACTTATTTGAAAACTCAATCTGTAAGATATTCATTTCTTCCCATAAATCTACTTGAATACCTTTCTCTGATTTTATTATATCTTCAATCATTTTTGCCGTCATAAGATTCGGTGACATATAGAAATAATCTGTTATTACTTTTTCCTTCATCTTACTATTGTTATTGTCTTTAATAAGCTTTTCTTCATTCAAATTTGATTTATGATTTTTTTTAGGAAAAGCACTTTCATACGATTTAAAAATTTTGCTCTTATCATCTTTCTTAAACTTATTTTTGTGTTCTGATTTAGAATTAGACCATGAATTTACCGTTTTTTTATCTTTCTTACTATCTGATTTCTTTTGATATTCCATGTTTTTCCTCATTCCTGCATTGCTTATTCTAAAATAAAGTATTACAACGCTACTAATCTTATATTTTACGATAATTTTAGTAAAAATGCAATCAAAACTGTTCTATAACAATTTATAGTTGTAGTGATTATGTAGAAATGTTATACTTATTAAGAATTATTTATCAACTAGTTAATTTACGGAGGATTACAAATGTATTATAAACAGTATGGTAATACCGATATGAAAGTCTCTGCTATCGGTATGGGTTGTATGCGTTATGACGATGCAGATGTTAAGGCAGGTAATTTAGAAAAATGTGCCGAAATAGCATTATACGCACATGAAAAAGGTATTAATTACTTTGACACTGCTCCTTTTTATTGTGACGATAAAAGTGAAATAATTACAGGAATGGCCTTATCACAATTGCCACGAGATAGCTACTATATATCTTCTAAAACAAATATGGGTACTGTAGGTGGTAAATGTAGCGCAGATGATTTTCGTAAAAGATTAGAAACCACTCTAACACGATTAAAAGTAGATTATTTGGATTTTTATCATTTATGGTGTGTCTTAAGTTTAGATTCCTTTGATAAGCAGATTGATGCACTTTATAGTTTCTTCGAGCAAGCAAAAGCGGATGGGTTAATTCGTAATATTGTGTTTTCTTCACATATGCAAGGTAATGAACTTGAAGATGCTGTAAAAAGAGACTTATTTAAAGGTATGTTAATTGGATATAACGCACTTAACTACCGTTTCCGTCAAACTGGTATAGAAGCAGCTTACAATAAAGGAATGGGAGTTGTCGTTATGAACCCGCTTGGTGGTGGATTAATACCAAGTAATCCTAATACCTTTAGTTATTTAGCAGAAGGAACCAATTTAACTGTTCCTCAAGCTGCCTTAAGATTTGTAGCATCACATAAGGAAATCTCAATTACATTAGCAGGTTGTACAACCAAAGCACATATAGATGATGCATGCAAAGCAGTTGAAAACTTACAGGAACGTTCTGCAAAAGAAATATATGATGAGTACGAAAATAAAGGTGTTGCACTTAATAATTTATGTACAGGTTGTGCATATTGTAAACACTGTCCAAAGAAAATAGACATACCAAAATATATGGATGCTTACAATGAAAAACTACTAGGTAATAATATAAGTGATCGTCTAAATTACCATTGGAAAATTCCAGCATCTATAGCAGCAGAATGTATCAAATGTGGTAAATGTGAAACTCTGTGTACGCAACACTTACCAATTATGGATCGATTAGAAGAGATAGCTACTACTTGTAAATAAGTTAAATAAATACCGATTATTACTAATTAATAATAATAATAATAATAACAAAAATAATAGTAATTATAACAAAAAATAATAGTAATGATAACAAAAATAATCGTAATGATAACAAAAAATAATCGTAATAATAACAAAAATAATCGTAATGATAGTTTATTCAAAAAAATGTCGCTTCGTAGTAGTATCATTACCAATAGAAAACATCAAAGATAACATAATATAAGCATACCATATATACAATTTTCGTTTCATTTTGCCCAAGTGGAAATAAAAGTTTGATAATTCGTATGTATGGTATGCTATTTCATTTAACTATATAGTTTTGTGGCTGCTCATAATCAAAACATTGGAAGCATCTTAATCGCACAATGCCTTAAGGTACTCATTTGCAATAATACCATGCCCTAATGGAGTTGGATGAACACCATCCTCTGCTAATTGCTTACAGCAATATTGTTCTACCTCTATTTTTGCAAATATGCCATCTAAAGGAATGTAATAATCCGCATATTTTTTTGCTAAGTTTCTGACTACCTTTATCTTTGGATCTAGATCTTCTCGCCAACTTTCTCTGTCTGGAAGTGAATTTAAAACAAATGGTTCTAAAATCATAATTTTACAATTTGGCAAATCTACTTTTATTTTTTCCAATAAATCTGTATATGTTTTCTCAAACTCTTCCGTAGACGTAGGATCAAATCTATCATATCTTCGCCAAGTATCATTGATGCCGATTAAAATTGATATAAAATCAGGTTTTACCGCCTTAAAATCTTCATCATATCGTTCTATTAAATCCTTAACTCGATTCCCAGAGATACCTTTATTAACAAACGTTACTCCATTGCCTGGGAATAATAAATCATACATCTTAGCCACCACACCTGGGTAGCCAACTGATAAAGAGTAAATATCATTTCGGTCTCTTCCGCAATCTGTAATACTATCTCCTTGAAATAAAACAACTTGCCCTTTTTTGAAAAATTCTTTCATACATCACACCTCCAATTATCCAAAATCCAGATTTTATATTTGGTTATTTTGCTACTTTCTAACTATCCTATTATTTATCTTTCCTACTTGTTATCTTTCCTACTTGTTATCTTTAATTCTTTGAAATAATAGGACTTACTAAAATCCCACTTTTCTTCAATTGATATTCATAAGCCCAGGAATTACCTATGGTTCTCCATGCATTTGGTCCAATCCAATGTTCGGTATGATTGCAATTATGAATGGTTCCAAAGGTATTAATCCTGTTTCCATAAGCGGTAACAGAA
Organism: Anaerocolumna sp.; assembly: GCA_029239975.1. Classification (GTDB taxonomy): domain Bacteria; phylum Bacillota; class Clostridia; order Lachnospirales; family Lachnospiraceae; genus Anaerocolumna. The sequence goes on along the minus strand of JARBTX010000023.1, from coordinate 13,372 downwards.
ATAACATGCTTACCTTTGTTCACTTTACCTAAATTTATTAAATAAGGTGAAAATGCAATATAGCCCTTATCAACATCATCCAAGGTTACTTTTATTACAGGACAACGAAATTGTGGAATTTGAATACTTAGTTCACCATCTTCATCCATTTTAAGTGGTATGTAATAGGTTATATTACCACCATAAAAAGGTAATCCTTGAGTACATAAATCACCAAATGCTAAATATTTATGCGGTTTTTGTAACTTTATGTTTCTACCAGCAACAGATACAGAAAAATCACCTAATAAATACATGTATTCAACATTGAATTTCTCATAAAACGGTAATGTCACTTCTAATATATTATCACCTTCTTTTATAGCAGGCAACTTAATAGTTTGAATGTCTCTATCCGTATACCAACCTGTAATAACGGAAGGGACAGCTTCACAATTCAATGTAATCTTGGTTTTTTCAGCATTCTCTACTGCTAGACTAGGTTCTGTTATTACACATTCTGAATATATATGAAATCTTAAAGATAAAAAGTGATGAATTGGTTCAACTTCTGTGCTTAACCAAGGTTGTGCAAAGGCTTCTGTTCTAAGTGGATATTTTAGTTTTTCACGGAATATGTTATCAATTCTTAAAATTTCTTCTTGTGGATTCCATTCCCCTGAATCGAAACGATATTCTGCCATATCAAGTGGGTATACATTAGGTTCGGATAAGTCAAATAATAATCTGGATGGGAATGCTATTATACTATCTGCTTTTGTATTTTTAAAATTTGTGTCTTTAGTATTTATGCCTTTAGTATTTGTGTCTTTAGTATTTGTCTTGTCAGTATTTAAATCTTTTGTATTAGTTTGGTTTACTTCATTGAAATTGAAATCACTTGAATTTTTAATTGAATACTTAGACTTATTCTCTACATTTAATTTCTCATCATCTAACACTGTCAAAAAATATAATAAAGAATCGTGGTCATAAACTTCTTCAATTAAATAAGTTCTACCATTTTTATATTCACATGTACAATCTATAATCTCACCAGTTAAAGCATCATATTTTGTTAGTTTAAATATTCCGTCTATCCAGATAGTTAACGTTTCTTTTATAGGTAGATCTGGATTCTTGGGTTTTTCTGAGTGCGATAAGAAAAGCCATTTTCCGTTATTATCATCTCTTAACTGATAAAGAATATTATCAACTCTGTTGCCATTTTGACTTCGAACATCAATGACACGATATGGTGCAAGACAGGTTAATAATTCATGTTGATTAAAACCAATTGTGGTACATTCTTTTGAATAAGAAGCAACTTCATCCGATAAAATTGCATCCAAATGGCTTGGCACTTTACCAGTGAATATTACCTTACCACCCTTTTTCGTAAATGCTTTTAATCGATCTAGGGTTGATTTACGAAGAGTAACCAAATCAGGTACAACAATTACATCGTAAGCCATATCACCAACTCTAAATTTATTAGATGACTCTATAGTACCTTCAAGATTATCGAAATCTTCAGTAATGAAATCTTCCATTTGTAATTCAGGTAATAGTGATTCTGCGATAAAATCAAAATCAATTAGCCCATATAAAAGCCACTTCGTTAATTGCATAAAGTTTGCATCCATCTCACCCCGAATACCATCGGTATGTTCTTTGGTTCCCCAATATAACCAATAGGATTCAATTGGATGAATGACACCAACCTTAACATCAGCTTTTCCCCTTGTTAAAGCAGTATTAATTCTTGCAAAATAATTCTCTATAAAAGAATATTCCTTATACCATGGTGATTGATATCCAATAGCCGCTGGATAATCACGTTTTGCTTCTCCTGCCATAGATGTCCAAGTAAGATGATGAACTCTTACTGTGATGCCAAGAGCAGCCTGCCAGTCACCTGCTAATTTATGTCCACGAAAATCAAAATCCCAATTGGTTACTCCGTATAATTCACTTAATACACCTGGACAGCCATATTGGTGTGCTGCACTTTGTGCTTGTTTTGCAGTTGTTAACTCTCTTCTATCACAAAGCATATCAATTCCTGGAATACCAAAGTGTGGATATGATCTCATAGCTTCACCTAACGCAGATGTCTGTGAAAATAAAGTTGGTTCTTGCATCATATGGCCAATTAACATTAAATTATGGTCCTTACACCATGTACCGATGGTCCCTGCAAATGCCTTGCTAAATCGTTCACAAGTATGATCATGATAATGATATCTATGTACAGAAATTTTATCTTCTGGTAAATCCCAAAAAATCTCAGGTAAATGCTCTAAAAAGCTTTCACCATAAGTAATCAGATACGTTTCTTCAAAATCATCCGTATATGGAATCGTTAACGTCGTTTTCTCATTCGCATATCCTAACATCGTTTTTGTCGATAACTGTGGTTCATCTGTAAAGATAGAAGGAATTGTTTCACCAAAATGCTCACCAACCGCTTTATAATAAGCTTCATGTGTTACTTTTATAAACTGTTCCACTGCACGTTTATCCATCGTATTTAAATAAGCTTGATTATTAAACCACGCACTATCGCCAGAAATCTCTAGATATGCATACCATACATCAAATCCACTTTCTACATCTTGATCTCGATTAAGGAAATGATATTCTTTTAAAAATCCATCTTTTAATAATACCGCATATTTGCCCAAAAACTTGCGATTCCCACTTCTTATTGCTTTTGCACTAGCTTCAAGCTCAACCTCACCATCCAGTTCATTTTCTGGTAATTCAACTGGTGAAAATACAAGAAAACGCATACGATACTGCTTATCTACTGTAACTAATCCACCTGCAAATCCAGATGGCCAACGATCTTCATCATATAACCAAGTTAACATATCATTTTCATTCGCTACCTTATGCGAGTACTTAACAAGATCCATAAATTCATCGCTAAGGTAAGGAACATTCATACCTGTTCTACAATGAATATGTGCTCCACCCATACCCATCTCTTTTAGTTCCGATAACGTATTCTCAATATGTGTTCTTGTAATCTTCGTATTCCAAGACCAAAAAGGTGTGCCACGATATTCTTTTGTAGGATTTATAAATAAATCCTTACTTAAACTACTTTCAAGACTTTTTGAATATAGCATACGTTCTCCTTTCTATTACCCTAATCCTTAGGTAATTGTGAAACATTAAATATGTCAATATTACTTATACATTACACATTGTTTGATAACCGAATCTTGCCGCTTAGAGCTATAGAATCAAGAAAATTCGTATATATTGTATAATCAATTCGAAAAACTATCTAATTTCGCTTTTCCTAACTCTAATCCTAATAATATTTACCTTTTACTTACTCCAACAGAATTTAAAACGTATATATATTTACAAAATTTGTATCCCTACAGTCATATCTCTGAATTCTAATTGTAACTAACTTTAACCCATACACCAGGATTCAGGGGGCCAACTTACATATACAAAATTTATAATATGAGTACATACGATTCAGATGGCGAAGACCGTCTGAAATCGGTGCCTTTTACCGATTGAAGGAAAGGCGAGTCAGATGAATTGTATGTGCTCGTATTATAAATTTACACATCTCAACCCCCCCCTTGAATCCGTCCGTCAATTTCAAACTATTCCAATGGTTTACAAAGTGCAATTAAATCATTCACATTTGCAGTAGCCATACATTCCACTGTATCCGATGCACCATAATAAATTTTAACTTCACCATTATCTTCAAGAATCATACCACCTGGGAAGATAACATTGGTACGGAAACCATCTTCTGTCTCATATGCTGTCTCTGGTGCAATTAATGGTTCCTTTGACATACCAATAATTTTAGATGGATCCTCTAAGTCTAATAACATAATTCCAGCACAATATCTCTTTTGCCATTTATCTTCCCATCCATTTTTGCCACGAGTTCTATCAATATCTACGGTATGGAATAGCGTTAACCAACCAGCTTCCGTTTTTACAGGTGGTGCACCTGGTCCGATTTTATCATTTGCAAAAGGTACATCTTCCACTGCAAATAATAGTTTCGTATCTCCCCAGTACTTCATGTCGTAAGAATAGGACATCCAAGTATCAAAACGATCTACCCCACCCCTTGAGTAAACAGGAAATGGTCTTTCAAGACGTACATATCTTCCACCAATTTTCTCAGGAAATAAGACCATATTACGATTATCTGGCGCGGTAAGTGATAAAACTTTCACTGTTTTTAAATCTTCAGTTATACCAATTCCGCCACGAAGTCCATGTTTCGTATCTACTGCAAAACAAAGGTAACATTTGTCTTCAATGATAGTTAGACGTGGATCATATACTTTTGTTACATCTGGATCACCAATATCATCCACAGTAATAAATGGTTTATCTTGAACGTTCCAATGAATTCCATCTTCACTAAAAGCTAAACCAATCATGCATTTATCAAATGCACCTTTTCCGTTGTAAGCATAGTCATTACGGAATGCCATTACATATTGTCCTTTATATTTTACAACGCCTGCATTAAAGATACAGTCAGCTTCATATGGAATGTCTTTTCTACTAAGTACTGGTTCACCACCATTATATCTTTTAATAACAGGGCTTGATTTTAATTCTGGTAACATTTTTGCCATATCTTTCTTCTCCTTTTATTTATAGGTAATTGTAGGCAATTGCGAAACTCAAAGACTTCATTATTTATCATGCCATTGATACGTGTTTTCTAGCTGAATCTTGCCCGCCTTTGGCAACTGAAGCTAGAAAATTCGTATTAATGGTATGATAAATTCATAAAATTAACTGTTTCGCAATTGACTAATAGGTAATTGTGAAACAAATAGTTTACCTAATTTATTATAGACTGTACTAATTTCAGTCTCCTAATTTATATACGAAACACACTAATTGCTTCGTCTAATAATTTCACGTTATCATTTAGTTCCTGTGCAGCATGATTTAAGTTTGTAACTGACTTTAATTGATCCTGCGCAGTAGTTTCCACTTCTTCACTTGCCGCTGCTGTTTCTTCTGATATTGCAGAAATATTCATAATAGCATTTAAAGTAGTGGTTTTTGCTGTTTCTATATCATTGATTTCTACCGATATTTTTTGAAGCATATTCATCAAACCTTCTACGTGGCTATTAATATTTTCAAAAGCTTGTACTGTATTATGTAATGCTTCATTTTGTGAATTAATTATTTCTTCCGTTTGTTTAACGGAATTGACGGTAGTTTGCGTTTTACTTTGAATATGCCCAATAATTTGTGCAATCTTATTCGCCGCTTCACTAGAACCTTCCGCTAATTTTCTAATTTCATCTGCAACTACTGCAAAGCCTCTTCCAGCTGCCCCTGCTCTAGCTGCTTCAATGTTAGCATTTAAAGCTAACAGATTAGTTTGATCTGCAATTTCTGTAATTACTTTAATAATAGATACGATGGATTTAGACTCTAACTCTAATTCTTCAATATCATGAATCGTCGCTTGATTAATTTTTGCTGTTGCTTTTGTTTTATGATTCAAATCATCAATAATGACAATCCCGTCTTTTATGATATCTTTTGTTGTTGATGTAATTCCATCCATTTCTCCTGCATTGCTATATACTCTACTAATACGCTCTGATAAATCATTGGTTTGCTGTAAGCATTTTTCTGTATCTTCTGCTTGCTCCATTACACCACTTTGAATATCATGGATTGCTTTACTAATATTTTTACTTGATTCCAACATCACTTCGGAACTAGTTGCCACTTCTTCCGTGGATGCTAATACTTTATTATTGATATTCGTAGCTTTTTCGATTAACTCCTTCATATTGTGAATCATATGATTTACACTATAAGCTAGATTACCAAACTCGTCTTTTCTCTTCGTATCGATTACAACCGTTAGATCTCCTTTTGCAGCCAAGGATAACTTTTCGATGATACTCTTAATTGCTACACTAATATTGCTTGATAAAAATAATCCTGTAGCTATTGCAATCAAGGAAGCAATGCTAACAACCAAAAGCGTAATTCGTTTGATAATATCAGCTTGATTATATAGATGGGATGATGGAATTAAAGAACATGCCAACACTCCTGTATCTTTTATTTTGGTATATGCATAAAGATATTCATTTCCGTTTATATGTACATAATCAAATCCATTTGCCATATCACTTGCCACAGAATCTATGTAAAACTGCTTATCTGTAAATATTACATTTTCAGAGTCATCTTTCTCTGTTATTTCTCTACCATCTGGGGAAATAAATGCAAACGAACTACCCTTTGGTAGTGCCAATTGTTTTATTACATTTTGTAAAATCTCTTTATTCACATCAATCATAATAAATCCCATTGATTTTCCAGCACTATCTTTATATTCACGAAGTAAAGTAATTCCATATTTATTTGTATTAATTCCTAACCCTTCATCAAAAAATGGATGATATCCAACCCAGATGTTATTTTTTCCAGAAGCTAATACCAGGTTTGCTTCATCCGATTGACTAAAAGCTTCATATGGAGTTTCCGTTTTATCTTGAATAAAAGAGCCATAAGAAACTGCCTCTTTCCCATAACTTGTGATTACTGCTATATTCTCAACAATACTATCTGCCGTTGCCATCGCAACTATATTCGTTCGAATGGAACTTAATATCTCACTTTCTTGATTTGCATTTTTCTTGTAATAACCAGAATAGTATTGCTTTATAACAGCATCATTTAAAATTTGTAAGGACTTATCTTCAACACTTTTTAAAATTAAACTATAATATTCTCCGGTTGTATTTATAGTTGCAATAGTAGACTTTTCAAAGTTTTTTATTATTTTCTCTGATGCCTGTGAATAGGAAATGAAACCTAACACAATAATGCAAATAACAGGTATTATGAAACCTATGGTTAATTTAATTCGTATGCTGACTCCTTTACCATTTTGTACTAAATCGTAATTTTGGTTTCTATTTGAAATGAACTTACTATTTAACATTTGTTTCACCAATACATTATCTTTTTGTTTAAACAACTTAAAAAATCCTACTTTTTTAGCTTTTGTTCCTTTTTGAAAAAATTTCATTCGAATTTTCCTTTCGCTAAAAGTAATTTAATTTAAACCACTTAAAATTTTTACTTATCCGCCGTTATCCTATCTCTATATTCGGTAGGTGTACAACCATAATATTTTTTAAAGCAACTTGAAAAATATCTTTGATTGCTATAACCTGTCACTTCAGAAATATCTTGAATTTTAGAAAAAGGATCTTTTAACAATTCACTTGCTTTTTCCATTCTCATTCGTATCAAATACTCTGTAAATCCTTCTCCAGTTTTTTGCTTAAATAGTTGTCTTACATAATTGGGACTAAAAAATAACTGAGCAGAAGCGCTTTCTAGATTAAAATCTTCATTTGATAAATTATGCTTAATTAAGATCTTTATATCATAAATTAATTTATCACTTTGATTTATAATAATATTAGAAAATTCATCACATTTTCTTATAATATAATTCTGCAATAAATGTTTTGTATCAAGTAAAGTTCCGCACAGAATTTGATTTTTAAAATATTGTTTCATTTCATCTTCTTGCCATATATTCGATGTTTCACCGGATTCCATTAATGCCGTTTCAATGGAAAATACTAATTCAAAAATTGACATACCCGCAAATTCCGGATTTGTTGCATATAATCCTTCGTAATACTTTAAAATTTTATCTAAGAGTAATAACGCTTTCTCTTTTTTTGCTAATTTAATATTTAAAATTAATTCTTCTTTTAGTTCTTGTGGTTTCTTTTGTACTGTTTCTTTTTGTAACATATCTCGCATTTGTTTTGCTTCGTCATAATGTATAACACATTTATCCTCTGGTAAAATATATTTTATTACCGATAACGCTTCTTTATAAGACGATGATAACTGCTCAACCTTTGAATATATCTTACCTAAGGTACAAATCAATTGCATATTATAGTACTTTTGAAGACTTTGATTCATTCGCTCGAAACTACTTCTTATTCCAGAATAAAACTCATAAAGATCCGTGTGTGTACTACAAAAAATCATTGTTAATTGATTATCGTGAAAACTTACAGCATACGTTTTAATACTTTTATCAAAATATTCATCTTTTATGATTATCAAAAATTCTTCTACCACATTTTGATTACTAAAATTCCACTTATTTTTTAAAGAGTCTGATTGGATTTTTAATATTCCCGAGCAATAATAATTACCTTCTAAATCTAACCTAATTGATTTACCTTCTTGTATTACGTTTGCACTGTCAGATTTGTCCTGTAGTAGATTTTTAATAAATCTCTCTTGAATATACAAAACATTATCTTCAAATTGAGTTTGTAATTCTGTCATATTGCGTAAAAGAGATGCTTTATTTTCAAGTTCTTCTTTTATCTTACCTAACACTTCATATAATTCGTCGGGCAGGAAGGGTTTTAATAAATAATTTGTAACACCTAATTCCATAGCAGATTTTGCGTATGCAAAATCATCATAACCGCTGATGATAACTGTTTTAACGTTGACGCCTGACTCTTTTATAGCTTTGATTAAATCAATTCCGCTTATATTAGGCATGCAAATATCCGTAATTAGGATATCTGGCTCTAATTCTTTCACCATATCAATTGCTTCTTTGCCATCTTCAGCACATCCAACTACTTCCATATCAAGTTCAGATTGATTGATATTTTTAGCCACTAAATCCCTTATATATGCTTCATCATCTGCAATAAGAATGCGGTACATGTTAATCCACCTCCATGATTTGTGTTGGAATGATAATAGTTGCTCTTGTCCACTCACCAAATTTACTTTCTAGCATTAATCCGTAAGCATCACCATAATAAAGTTTTATACGTTCATTAATATTAAAGATTCCATATCCTTCTTCTTTATTCATCTTACCTTCAATCAAGCTGTTATTAATAATTTCAAGTTTTTCTTCTTCAATTCCATACCCATCATCTTCAACACACATTTTAATAACAGAGATACCATTTTCACTTACATGTTTACTAAAATAAATGCGTATGAGACCTTCTGCTTCTTTTAGTTTAATACCGTGGTAGATAGCATTTTCAACTAACGGTTGTAATATTAATTTTATAGTAGGTACCAAAAGTAACTCTTGATCTACTTCAATATCATAATTTAATTTTGATTTGTAACGTATTCGTTGTATGTTTAAATAACTTCTTACATGTTCTATCTCATCTTTTAGCGTAATTATCTCATTGCCTTTACTAAGACTTAACCGGAAGAATTTACCAAGAGAATTAGCAAGAATACTTATCTCAGATGCTCCTTGATCTGCCGCCTGCCAAGTTATGGCATTTAATGTGTTATACAAAAAATGTGGGTTTATCTGGGCTTGAAGTGCTTTTAATTCTGCTATTCTCTTTTGCTTTTGTTCATTTTTCACATTATCTTTTTCTTCTTTTAATGCTTCGATATTAATATTAAGTTCTGTTACTAAATCATCGATTTCACGTATCATATAGTTAAAACTATCTGCTAAGTTACCAACCTCATTTTTATACGGATACTGAAACTTTACATGAAAGTCTTGTTGTATTGCTTTTCTCATTATCATATCCAAACGATTCATCGGTCTCGTAATACTATAAGCAAATAAAATAATAACAATAATACTGATTGCAATACTTAGTAAAAGAAGAATTATAATAAACGTTCTTAGCGCATTTAGATTGCTTAATAAATCCGTTTTGGATTTTATACTATATAGTTTCCAACCATTTGTCTTTAAGATTGTGAATGTACCTAAATATTCTGTATCATTATGAACAACGGTATCACATACTGCCTTGTTATTTCCTAACTTTTCTTCATTAAAATTCGATATAATTGCTTTTTCTTCTAATCCATAATTTGCTATGTTATTCCCTTCATTATCGGTTAGGAACATCATATCCACGGACCCATAACTCTCTCTAAAGTACTTAATAAATGCAGATTGTTGTAAATTTACAACTATATACACATTTTCTCTGCTTCCTACTACTAAAAAACGAAATGCTATTGGAATTACCGTTTCATTTCTTGTAAATATTTTATCTCTCATTGCAGGAAACCAAGATACTGTCTTTAAATGATCATTTTCAAAACTTTTATAAAATTCAGATTCTTCAAAAACAAAGTCTCTTCTTTTAATTCTAGAAAAATCATCAAATTCACCATATTTCGTGTACATATAAACGGAACTAATATATTTATCACCTTGGTACAACTCTGTTAAGGAATCAGCAACGATACCTAATAGTTTTGAATAATTCTCCTCACCCTTTGGGTTATTTAGATAAGTACTCATTGCTAAAGTAAATGTTTGATTATTACACATTGCGTATACTCTTCGAACAATAGCACTTAATCTATCATTAAAATAATTATTCGCTTGATAAATGATATCTTCAGAACTGCTATAAGTATTCTCAAGAGTATCCCTAAAAGCGTAATTATAATATAGAAAACCTACAACGCTACTATTTAAAATTAATATCGTTACACATAATATAATAATCTTTACTCGAATTTTTAAATTTCCGATTAACTTTAGCATGTCATTCTCCCAAATAAAAGTATTAGTCAATTAGTTACACTAATTATACCATGGATAAGCTATTTTCACTATGTTAACCTTTTACGGCACCTGCTGTTAAACCTGCTATAAACTGCTTATTTGCAAAGAAATATACGATTAAAATAGGAATAATCGCAATGGAAGCTCCAGCTAGCATAACATGCCATTCTGCTGCTGCATTCATAGAGTATTTTAATTGTACAACTGCAACCGTTAATGTTCTTAGCTTAGGCATTGATATACTCATTATCAATGTGGTTACGTAATCATTCCAAGAGTTACGGAATGTAAATAAAGCTACGACTGCTAAAATTGGTTTGATTAATGGCATAATTACGCGAAAGAATATTCCATAAATGGAACAACCATCAATAATTGCAGCTTCATCCAATTCTTTTGGTATGCTTTGAACAAATCCCATAACTAAAAGTACATTGGATGCCTGACCACCTGTTAAAGCCAAAATTAGACCTATGATATTCTTATGTAAGCCAAGAGTCATTAACATATTGTAAATAGGATACAAAGTAACAGAACCTAACGCAATAAACATTAAACCTACATATAGAGCCATAATAAGCTTTTTACCAACAAACTTTCTTCTTGCAAAAACGAATCCTGCTAAGGATGAAGTGATAACAGCAATAATCATACAAGAAAGACTAATAACCACACTATTAAAAGTGTACTTGGTAAAGTCTGCTTGAACAAATGCGTTATAATAATTTTCAAAATGCCAACCACTTTGTGGTAAGAAACTTCCACCAGCAGTTAATTCACCATTTGTCTTAAAGGAACCAATTACTGCATAAAGAATTGGATATAATGTAAAAACAACCATAATGGCTAAAAATATTCCTACGATTAACCCAAGACTACCTTTTTTTATTTTTCCCATGTCGATTGTTCTTCCTTTCTAATAAATATCATCTAATTTTTTCGATACAAACAGATAAATCACAGTGATACCACCAGCAATTAATGCAGATACTGCACTTACTGCTGCACCATATCCATATTGTTTGACAACGATACTACCAGCAGAGATCGGGAAGAAGAACTGATAACCATATAAAGACATAACCATAGTAGAATAATTAGGTCCACCCTCTGTTAATACCATTACATTACTCATATCATTAAACGCTGCTGTAATTGAAATCATTAATATAATTTTAAGTATTGGTCCAAGCATTGGAACGGTAATATACCATAATGTTTGTAAACGGTTTGCTCCATCGATTCTGGCACTTTCTAACGTTTCTTCTGATATTCTTTGAAGTCCAGCAATAAAATAAACCATATAGTTACCGATACCACCCCAGATTGCTGTAATAACTAATGTAGTCATTGCATTATCTGATCCCAACCAGTTGATTGGTTGCTTAATGATGTTCCAATCTAATAAGTATCGATTGACCTGACCATTATATACATTAAATAATAAGTAAAATACCAATCCCATTACTGCAGAACTCATAATCGTTGGTACAAAGATAACGCTTTGGAGAAGTCCATTTCCTTTACGTTTTTTATTTAAGAATAGTGCTAATAAAAATGCTAATGGAATAATAAATAAGATTTTAGCACCAGCATAAACAAGTGTATTTTTTACTGACTGCCAATATAAATCATCGTGGAAAACTCGAATAAGATTATTTAATCCAACAAACTTTGGCGCTGGTGTTCCAATACCACCATAACGATAGAAAATATACTTGAATGTCCATATACATGGATAGATTGAAAAAGCGATAAACAGAATCAGATTCGGGAGAAGCAAACTGTAGGATTGTAAATTCTCTTTCATCTTTCTTTTTCTTTTTACTGCTGAAATTGGTGTTTGACTCTTCATTTTCACAGTTAATCTTCCTTCCTCTTCTAAAAATATGGGGCATTAGTTACATTAACTATGCCCCACCTTAATTTAAACCTTACTATTTATTTGGAAGGATTTTTTGGATCAAAACCATCAATTACGATTGGTTGTCCTAATCCTTCATCAATTCCGGCTTTTAATGCTGCATTGTATCTGTCAGTTAAATCTTTTAAACCAGATTCAATATCAGTATCTCCTAACATCATACTACCAAATGTAGCATACATATCCATACCTTCTACTAATACAGCATTTACATTTACTTCTTGTGGAGTAAGTGGCCAAATAGCATCTGTAGTGCCGATTAATAAGTCTTTGTTATCAACATATACTTGAGCTGGTTTCGCTTTTTCAATTACTTCAGGTATAATACTAATACCTAAACCTTGTTCATAGTACTCAGCTAAATAATCAGTATCTGTAAATATTGCTCTATATGCTTTCCAAGCAGCATCTAAGTTTTTACTTTCTGCATTGAATAAATAACCACTGTTTGCAATATAAGCTTGAGCTCCAACTACATTTCCACCGCTTACAGGAATTTGAGTTACACCCCATTCATCTGTCATTGGGAATTGGTTCTTGTATACACCTGGTTCTGCGTGAGTATAGGAAATATACATACCGATTTTGCCAGCTGCAAATTGTGTTCTAAGTGGGTCGATATCTAAAGATTCACAACCTGGGAATGCTGCTTCTGGTGATAATAATTCTTTCCATGCAGTTACAATAGGACCATATCCTGTGAAATCATATTGACCAGTTTTAAAGTTATAACCGTATTGAAGACCTAATTCACGTTCTGCTTGATATAATAAAGAACGGCCTAATGCAGAACCTGGGCTCTTCATGTTAGCAGCAAAACCGTAGATTCCTTCACCAGATAATTT
>JARBTX010000124.1 GCA_029239975.1 Anaerocolumna sp. | reverse complement strand
CACGAAAAAGATTTAAAGACTCCCTAGATCAGATATTGGATATAGAATATGATAAAAGTAAAGTATTTGTATGCCTTGAATCAAAAGTTTTTGGCATAGGAGTAGAGTCTTACACCGTTGGATCTAGTGAATTTTGCATGAAATATGCAGCAGCTAATGGAATTCTATCTTTAATGGATAATGGACATTATCATCCTACTGAAGTGGTATCGGATAAAATTTCATCTATGTTATTATTTGATGAGAAAATAGCTCTCCATGTTACTAGGCCGGTCCGTTGGGACAGTGATCATGTCGTATTATTCGATGATGAAACAAAAGAAATAGCAAAAGAAATCGTTCGCAATCAGGCTATTCATCGTGTGTTATTAGCTCTTGATTTCTTTGATGCAAGTATTAATCGTATTGCAGCTTGGGTAATAGGTATGAGAAATATGCAAAAAGCTCTTTTATATGCTTTATTATCACCAAATGAACACTTAGCTTTATTACAAGAACAAGGGAAACTTACTGAAGTTTTAATGATGCAAGAAGAACTTAAATGTTATCCTTTTTCTGATGTGTGGAATTATTTTTGTATGGTGAATCAAGTACCAGAAAAGGAAGATTGGTTTAAGGAAATTGAAAAATATGAACAGGATGTTTTATTAAAGAGAATTTAATAAGCATTGAATAAACATACACGAGGTAAAATTATGAGAGTTTTAGATGCAGAATTTATAAAAGGATTTATTAGATTGGCAACGGATGGATTTAATCAAGGATGGCATGAGAGAAATGGCGGTAACTTAACTTATCGAATTAAAACAGAGGAAGTTAATTCTGTAAAAGAAAATTTTAATACAAATAATCCATGGATGCCTATTGGTACAACAGTAAAAGGTTTGGCTTTGGAGTATTTTTTAGTTACTGGTTCCGGTAAATTCTTTCGTAATGTTGAATTAGATCCAGAAGTGAATATAGCAATTATTGAAATTGATGAATTGGGTGAACATTACCGCATTCTTTGGGGATTATGCGAAGGGGGAAGACCTACTAGTGAATTACCTTCACACCTTATGAATCATGAAGTGAAAAAGCAACAAACGAATGGATTACATAGAGTAATATACCATTGTCATACAACTAATGTCATTGCATTAACGTTTGTTCTTCCTTTAACGGATGAAGTATTTACAAGAGAATTATGGGAAATGGCTACAGAATGTCCAGTGGTATTTCCAGATGGTGTAGGTGTAGTAAGCTGGATGGTTCCAGGTGGTAGAGATATTGCTATTGCTACCAGTGAATTGATGAAAAAATATGATGTTGCAATTTGGGCACATCATGGAATCTTTTGTTCTGGTATGGACTTTGATCTAACCTTTGGGTTAGCTCATACAGTAGAGAAATCTGCTGAAATCTTAGTTAAGGTTCTTTCTATAAGACCAGATAAATTACAGACAATTACCACTAAGAATTTTAGAGATTTAGCACATGATTTTAAAGTAACGTTACCTGAACAATTCTTATACGAGAAATAATTAAAAAGGGGTTTTATAAAATAGTATATCTACTTCTCTAAATGGATTAATATACACTTATTCATAAATGAAGTTCTTACAGCTATTTTTATAAAGCCCCTTATATGTTTTTTGTGATTTACATGTTTCGCCTTTATATTTAAATTAGAAACAATTTATTTTCAGTACAGGTCGACTATTGTACTAATTTTCTTAATTTGGATTTATCCGTAATATGAATCTGGCCTCTTGATAACTCTAAGATATCTTGTGACTGAAATACCTTTAACATACGAGAAACCACTTCTCTGGCACTACCGATGTATTTGGCAATTTGCTCATGTGTTAGTGTAATAATATCATTATTATTTTTATTTATTTCATCAAACAAGAAAATAGCCAATCTTTTATCTATACTTAAAAATAAAATCTGTTCCATTGCCCACATAACATCAGAGAATCGTTCTACGGTATTTTTATATGCAAAGTTCTCAACATAAACATTTTGATTTGATAGAGTACTAAATGTTTTTATGTTTGTAAGATAAACTTCTGTGTCTATCTCAGCGTCAATATGAACATCAAAGGTAATACTGTTTAAAATACAGGAAGCAGATAAAACACAGGTATCTCCTGCATTAAGTCGATATAAGGTTACTTCTCTGCCATCTTCTGATAAGATATATATTCTTAACTCACCAGATAAAATAAGCAAAACTCCAAGACATTCACTATCCGCATTATGAAGATTGTACCCTTTATGATACGTGACTTTAGTAGTATTTAATTCAATCAGCTCTTTTTCCTTTGTACTTAATTTATCCCAAAATGTAAAACTCTTTTTTATATAATTTAAATCTAGTTCTGTTAACATGGTTGCACCTCCATTCATTTATTTATTATATCAAAGTTTCAAATATTATTCTAATTTTTCTTAGAACTTTGACTTATGACATCTTATCATAATATCTATTCTCACCTAATATAAATAAGTAGATATAAATTTTTAATTTATGTGCATAGAGTGTCCATTTATTTAATTTAGCGTGTTTATACGCAGATGGGAGTAAATATGAAACAAAATTATACATTAAGAGATATAATTAATCAGTATCAAAAAGAAATTTGTTATTATAATCAAATGCAAATTACTGCAGTGTCTGCATATGAGAAAAATTATTATCATGGGTTGATAAAAGAAAGAACAGAATCATTTATACATACGATGGAACAGCAAACGGATAATAGCATGATGGATAATTCTCAAACAAGCAATGGTGTTAACGAAAATGTAGATAACCAAAATCAAATTGAAAATGGTACCAACGTAAATGAAGAAACTGGACAATCTAATAATCCTACTAGTACTATAGACCAACAAACGGATGTATTACGAGAAATAACCCCGGATGAATTAGCTACTTTTAACGGAAAAAATGGAATGCCTATTTATGTTGCAGTGAATGGTATTGTATATGATGTTACAACAGCTCCAGCTTGGTTTGGTGGGATGCATTTTGCCGGATTAACAGCAGGAAAGGATCTAACAGATCGTTTTTTAAGTTGCCATAAAAATATGCTGACTGTTCTTGACAAATATCCGAAAGTAGGAATTTTAAAGACGGAAGATATGCAATAGAATATGATTAATGTGAATTTCGCTAGATTGGAGAGCATATATGAAAGATTCTGTACTGATAAAAAAAATATGTGATGAAGTAAAAAATCTTTGTAATATTCACCACTATACAAAAGTGATGAAATTAGAGTTATCCGTAAATTATAATAGTCTTGTAGATAATCAAAATTTATATAAAAATTTAAGGTCTACGAGTAAAAAAATATTTGGGCCTTGGACAGAAATAATAATAAGCAGAGACGATATACAAGAACAAACTGCTATTTTACATAATGTGGAAGGAATATAAATAAAATGTATCATATTAAAACTTGATAATCCTAAATAGGAAAATCAATTTTTTTAATTACAATTCATTGTAAAAATTGTAAAATATGCTATAATTTTGGTAGTTAAATACACTTTATAAAAATAATTTGACACTATTATATTAAATTGAAAAAAGGAGAATGTACGATGGCCGTTTTAGAAGTAAATGTAACATCAACCACATTAATGAGAAAAACCACTTTTTTAGCTATCTTACCAGTAGATGATTTGAGTTTTCCTGGTATGCCAAAAAAAGAAGAAAAACCATTAAAAACTTTATATCTATTACATGGTATTTTTGGAAATTATAGTGACTGGTTACAAGGAACACGAATTGAACGTTTTGCTACAGAAAATAACATTGCTGTTATCATGCCTTCTGGTGATAATTCCTTTTATGTTGATAATGAAGCAAGAAACGATTTTTATGGAAAATTTATAGGAGAAGAATTGGTAGAACTAACTAGAAAAATGTTTCCATTATCAAGAAAACGAGAAGATACATTCATTGGTGGTTTATCCATGGGTGGTTATGGAGCAATACGCAATGGTTTAAAATATAGTGAAACTTTTAGTGCAATTGTTGGTTTATCATCTGGGCTGATTACATACTGGGCACCAGAATCAACCAATGATAATTCCATTTTCTTTAGACAACGTTCCTATTATGAAAGCATTTTTGGTGATTTAGATAAATTATTAACAAGCGATAAACATCCAGAGCAGTTAATTCTTAATTTATCTAAGGAAGGAAAAGAGATTCCAAGAATGTACATTGCGTGTGGAGCAGATGATGATTTATTAGATTTAGGAAGAAGATTTAAAGATTTTGTAATCAAAAATGGAGCCGATGTTACCTATGAAGAAGGCCCTGGTGCACATGAATGGAATTTCTGGGACACTTATATTGAAAAAGGAATTAAGTGGTTAGTAAAGTAATAGTAAACTTGATATTGAAAAAATTATTATATATTTAGTGAATAGTTAGATTGAATTTACAAAGATAAACTGGAGAATTAGAATGATTATTGGATTATGCGATGATGACATTGTACAATTAAATTATATCAAGTCACTTATTATTCAATGGGCAGATAACAATAATATCTCCTGTGATATAAAGTTATTTCGGAGTGCTGAGGAGTTATTGTTTGAACACTCTGTATCTTTTCCATTTGACCTATTAATTTTAGATATCCAGATGGGGAATATGAATGGAATGGACCTTGCTAAAAAGATTCGTATGGTTGATAATCATATCCCAATTCTATTCTTAACTGGACTTACAGACTATGTTTATGAAGGTTATGAGGTTGGTGCTCTCCGGTATCTGATAAAGCCAGTAAAAGAAGAACAATTGATTAAAGTATTAGATGGTGTATTATTAGGTCACATAATTACACCTAAAAAATATTATATCTTTTCGTATGAAGGAGAAACAATAAAACTGGATTTGGATGATATTATCTACATGGAAGCATTGGGTCATTACCTGAAATTAGTAACTGATAAAAGGATATATCAATGGAAAGAAAGTATTAGTAATGTAAGAAAAGCGTTAGATTCTTCTGACTTTATTCCAACACACAGGTCCTTTCTTGTTAATTTAAAATATGTAGATAAAATTAATAAAACAGATTGCCTATTGTCAGGTGGTATGATGGTTCCTATAAGTAGAAGTAATTATCAACTGTTTAACCGAGCATTCATTGATTACTATAGGAGAGATTTACAGAATGATTGAGATAAGAAAAGTATTAATGAATATGGATACTCTTAATGTTCTAACATGCATCTATAATGGTTTCATCCTTATTTTGTTTCTTTTCATACATTGTAAGAAGCAGAAGGTATCTTATCTCTATCATATGGTTTTTTATTTAAGCATTATCATACTTACCTATTTTGAAATTAGATTTATGCAAGAAGCAGTATGGCTAGGTTTTTTAATAACAACTTTAGTCTTTTTGTTATCTGTTATGAATTTTTCATATATCAGGAAAAGTTATGAAGATCGCGTAAACGAATATCAATATAAGGTAATAGGGCAGCAGGTAAACGAAGTACAAAATATTTATCAAACCATGCGTGGATGGCGCCATGATTACCATAACCATATGCAAACACTGAAAGCTCACTTAGCCATGAAAAACTATGATTTAGCCGGTGAATATTTAAACGAGTTAGAACATGATCTAGATTCCGTTGACTTATTAATAAAGACAGGCAATATGAATTTGGATGCAATTCTTAACAGTAAAATATCATTGGCTAAAACAAAAGAGATTGAAATTCATTGTAAAGCAAAGGTACCTGGTGAACTTATTATAAGTGATATTGACTTATGTGTATTAATAGGTAACCTTCTTGATAACGCAGTGGAAGCTTGTGAAGAGATATCAGTAGGTGATGATAAATTTTTACGTATCTACATTGGTATTTTTAAGCAACAATTTTATATATCAGTAACGAATTCTACAAAAGAAATAATTCGAAAAATAGATGCAGAGTATATTACGAAAAAGCGTGGTAATCATGGCCACGGTTTAAAACGAATTGATAATATAGTGAACAAATATCACGGGTTTATCAATCGTAAAAATGAACCAGGTGTATTTGTAACCGAGATTATGTTACCTTTATAAACATTTCGTGCACGTTTTTAAACCATTCGTGCACTTTTTTTATTGCTTATTTTCATTTGTGTTATTATCATGAAAGACATAGATAACCGTTATTTTGTTGAGTAAATAAATAGGTAATTGCGAAACTATATAGTTTTTAAAATTGATTATACAATATACACGAATTTTCTAGCTTCAGTTGCCCTTAGGGGCAAGATTCAGCTATAAAATTGTATATATTGTATAATCAATAAGTACATCTTTGATGTTTCGCAATTACCTATGAATAAATAAACACAAGGAGAGAAAAATGGAACAAAAAAAATATTCCGTCTGGAGTAATGTGAGATATGTATATAAAAAAGTATTTCATTACAATAAAAAACTTATTTTTCAAATACCACTTCAGATGTTCTGTGAACTTTTAGCACCAGTGATAGGTACAATCGTTCCAGCTACTGCAGTCTGGCTAATTACAGATGGAAAAAGTATAAAAGATTTCTTATTTGTATTGGGTGGGATCACTTTATTTTATATGGCAATTCTTTTCACAAAGCAATATCTATACAATGTAATTAATATTCAAAATACCTTAGTTAGAGTCAAAGAATTTTATATAAATAATGTTGTGAAATTAATGACAACAGACTACATTAATGTAGAACCCCAGGAGAAACAATTAATCATTCAGCGCTCCATAAATTCTATAGATTCTAATTGGATAGGACCTGAATTCATGATGAAGAATACTCCATTATTCATCACTAATTTTATTGGACTAATTATTTATGGAACTATGATTTCAATCTTAGACTATAAAATAATTGTTGTGTTAATTTCTATGGCTATCCTTAATATCTCTTTAACAAATTATGCAAGATCTTATGAAGAAAAACATAAAAAAGATTATGTAAAGTACGATCGTCAAATATCCTATCTATACGATAATTCCACATCTTTAATTAATGGAAAGGATGTTAGAATCTATCAGATGGAAGCGTGGTTTTACCAGTTGTTTAAGACATTAATTAAGAAAAGAATCGCTTGGTCTACTGGAATTGAGCTCCGTTATTTTATGCCTTCTCTATCGGATAATATCCTACTATTTGTTCGTGATTTTATTGCTTATGGTATATTAATAACAAAAACATTAAACGGTGAAATGGATGCAGCAATGTTTACCCTTTTTGTAGGAATTATGAGTGGATTTTCTAACTGGCTACAACAGAGTGTAAATACATATTCCAATTTAAGAAGAGCTAATTTAGGAGTAAATGACTTTCGAGCTTTCGATGAGATAGAAGAAGTATTTCGCCATAACGGTAATGCAAAACCGCCGAAAAATTCAAACCAACCATTTACCATAGAATTTAAGAATGTATCATTTCGTTACCCAGGTGCAGAGAAAGATACCATTACAAATTTAAATTTAAAGATAGATGGCGGTGAAAAAATAGCATTGGTTGGTATCAATGGTGCTGGTAAGACCACATTAGTAAAACTTTTATCTGGGTTATACTATCCAACGAAAGGTGATATCCTTATTAATGGACAATCCATCAAAGAGTATGACATAGAAGAGTATCATAAATTAATTGGGGCCGTGTTTCAGGATGTTGAGATCCTTGCATTTAGTATCGCCAAGAATGTTGCAGCATGTAAAGAAGAAGAGATTGACTATAAAAAGGTGCGTTACTGCCTTAAACTTGCCGGTTTAATGGATAAAGTAAATGGATTAAAGGATAAGGAAAACACATATATAACCCAAAATTTAAGTAAAGATGGAATCATGTTATCTGGTGGCGAAATGCAAAAATTAATGCTTGCTAGAGCTATTTATAAGGATGCGCCAATTATGATATTAGATGAACCAACAGCAGCCCTAGATCCTATTGCTGAAAGTGAATTATATGAAAAGTATAATAACTTAACAAAAAATAAAACCTCTCTTTTTATATCTCATCGTTTGTCTAGTACCAAATTTTGCGATCGAATTGTATTTTTGGAAACTGGACAAATAGCAGAAAGTGGTACACATGATGAATTAATGAAATTTAGGGGAAAGTATGCTGATATGTACGATATACAAAGTCATTACTATAAAGAGAGTTTGGAGGTGAAAGGATATGAAGAAGAAATATTTTAGAGAACTGTTAAAAGATACCAAGGATATATTAAGTATGGTATCAAGTATATCAAAATCCTTTTTACCATTCATAATACTTAAGAATATGATTCAGGCAACACTTCCTTTCATCAATATCCTTTTTAGCTATTTCATATTAAATGGAATTATAGAAAAAGATTCAAAAGCAATAATATTCTATCATGTTTATTGGTTAATTGGGTTAAATCTTATTTTAGGAATTATTTTATCTTTTTTAACAAAATACATCTACATTAAAACGGATTATGTCAATCGATCTATTAATGCTAAGATAGCCTATAAAGCTTTGACACTTGATTACGAGCAACTAGAAAAACAAGAGAGCTTAGTGCTTCTTCATAAAGCGAAAGAGGGTGCTACATCCAATGGAGATTTTATGAGCTATTGCAATAATTTGGGAACTATGCTAAGCAACCTAATTTCTATAATTTATTCAGTGATATTATTAATCTCCTTATTTGCAATTACTCCACCACGAAATAATTCTACCATAGAGCTGATTATGAATTCACCGTTAACTGTTAGTGTATTGTTTGCTATCTATGGAATTGCTTTATTGATTAATTATCGTTTTGTAAAAAAAATGAATGTGGAATTTTATAAATTTTTTGAAAAAAATGTGGATAATAATCGTAAGTTCTTTTATTTTATGCAACTTTCAAACAATTATCAATTTGGCAAGGATATAAGACTTTACCAAATGTCAGGATTGATTGAAGAAGAGATGAATCGTGCCAATGATATAGCAGCTATGACGATGAATGAACTTGGTAAATTAAATGGAAAGTACATTGGATTAACTGAGATTATAAATCAGATAGCTGTTTTTGCAACCTATGCCTTTGTAGGAATAAAGGCAATTTTAGGACTAATTAGTATTGGTAATATTTTAAAATATGTTAGTGCACTCATGAATTTTATTAGTTCGGTTTCTGGTTTGATTGGTAATTTCGCTTATTTTGATTTACAGAGGCAATACTTGATTAATTATTGTATGTTCTTAAAATTAGAAAATAAAAAGTATCAAGGTACGCTTCCAATTGAAAAAAGAGATGATAATGAATATGAAATCGAATTTAGAAATGTATCCTTTCATTATCCAAATAGTGAAGATTTAATTCTTAAAAATGTTTCTTTAAAGCTAAAGGTTGGAAAAAAGATGGCCATAGTAGGAAAGAATGGCGCAGGAAAAACAACATTTATAAAACTTTTATGTAGACTATATGATCCAACTGATGGTGAGATTCTTCTGAATGGAATTAATATTAAAAAGTATGATTACAATGAATACTTAAAGATTTTTTCTGTGGTATTTCAAGATTTTAAGTTATTCTCTTTTGATATAGGTCAAAACGTTGCAGCTTCAACAGATGTAAATGAGCAAAAAGTTTGGGATATGTTATCACTTGCTGGTATAGGAAATCGTATAAAAAACATGGAAGATGGATTAAAAACAAATCTCTATCAAACCCAGGAAAATGGAGTAGAAATCTCAGGCGGTGAAGCACAAAAAATAGCAATTACTAGAGCTTTATATAAGGATGCTCCTTTAGTAATACTGGACGAACCAACTTCTGCTCTAGATCCACTATCTGAATATGAGATTTATGCTAGATTTGACCAGTTAGTTTCAGATAAGACCTCAATTTACATATCACATCGTATGTCAAGCTGTAGGTTTTGTGATAATATTGTAGTATTTGATTCAGGTCAAATTGTTCAATTAGGAAGTCATGATTCTTTAATGAGTGAAGAAGATGGTTTGTATCATGCATTGTGGTCAGCTCAGGCAAAATATTATACTGTGTAAATTAATCGCAATTAAAAAGGGTATGGCTTAATGATACTATAACTTGGGAATGACAAAAATATCAAAGGACATTGATTTACAGTTACTGATAGTTTAATAAATGACAGAAGGAAAATATACAATTTTAGGTGGATATCAAGTATCGGTGAATTAAAAAAATAAAGTCAAATTTAAATGACGAACAAGAAAATATAGCCCTTGAAATGAAAGATAGAGAGCTAATCGATGTAGAAACAATATTTTCTAATATTGAGTACAATTATTTATTGTTAATTCTTATAAAAAATAACTCCAACGGAAATTCAGTTGGAGTTATTTTTATATATAGTTGTACATTATTTTTTATATATAGTTGTACATTAATTTTTATATACAGTTGTACATTAATTTTTATATACAGTTGTACATTAATTTTATATACAGTTGTTCATTAATTTTTTAATTACGTTATGATTTTGTTTATTGCGATAAATTTCTTTTGCTTTGAAGGATGTTGATGATATAACATACCTAGTCTAATTTACAGAAGATAATTTTTTCTTCTATTAAATCAAAGGTAATAAGTAGGTTGTTTTTTATTATTTGATCTGAATTTAATTCAATCATAACAGGATATGGTAAGCTCTCACCTTGAGCTAAATCATTTACACGAGTCATATGATTTAATTTTAAATCTAGTGATCCAATGGTTAAATTGGTATCTGTAAAATCCGTAGGTTTATCATTACTGGAATACTTTCCATTTTCATCTAAAACATAAGAGTAGTTCTTTCCAGTATCAAGATAAACCATCACTGGTTTATTTTCATATGTTGCATTAAAAAATGGCAAATCTTCTTGGCCTTTTGTGGTCGTATGATACAATGGTAAAACAACATATTTATCTGGATTTAACTTAGTGTAATCAATAGGATTGCTACTTACAGCAATACGCTGTCCTTGATAGTCTAATGTTATCACTTTTGATTTAAAATAAGTTAAACCAATCAACCCATTAAATTTTTCACTTGATAACATAGTCCAATCATTAATATAGGTATTAATATTTTCATAAGTTTCACCAAATACAGTGAGATTATCAATAAGAACATTCTTTGCCCAGCCACGGTGCGAACCATCGCGATTTAAAGCTTCAATTTTTGATAGATAGGTAAAATCAATTTTATCTTCAATTGCATTAGTTAATGAAAACCCTGATCCGCATCCTGTGTCAAATCCAACTCTAAATTCTTTATCACCAACCGATATAGGTATAAATGGGCATTCTGTAACACCAAATGTATTAAAATATAGTTTATGTATTTCACCTTCCTGATAGTTAAAATCTTTTATCCATGTTTTATCAGCGCCTAAAACTGTTATTAATCGATACCCAAAATAAACTGATATCAGTAAGAAACATGTACCTAATGATAAAATAAAGATATGTAGTTTTTTAATTTTTTGCATAATCGCCTCCCATAGTAATTAATTCTATTATTTTTGTATAACGCCTAGGTACCCTAAATTGTGCAAATTTACAATTGATTGCTAAATATGAACTTTTATTACTCTATAAAATATAGTAATTTACATTCATTTACTTACATATTTTACAAAAAATATTGGACAGAATCAAGAAAATGTGAAATTAGTTTGCTTAACATAAAATTTTGCTTTATAATTTTTAGTATATGATAAATGAATGGCAGGATAAGAAAGATGCAATATAAATATATTGAAAATGATAATTTTGAAGATTTTGCTTGTGGGAGAGTTATAAAACATAAACCAGGGTTTACCAACTTTCCAGTTAGACTAGCACAAGAGATTTTTTTAAGATGCTTAAAATATCTAGAGAAGAAAGATAATTTAACCATATATGATCCTTGCTGTGGTGGTGGGTATCTTCTTACTGTTCTAGGATTTTTAAACTTTAATACTATAACT
>JARBTX010000123.1 GCA_029239975.1 Anaerocolumna sp. | reverse complement strand
GTAGATTTTAACTTATGGCCAACATTTTCTAAGACTATTCTTGTTTTTTTAATGTTCATTGGCGCTTGTGCTGGAAGTACTGGTGGCGGAATAAAAGTATCTCGTATTGTTATACTTGCTAAAACAATTGGAAAAGAATTATCCTTTCTCATTCATAAAAGAAGCATAAAGATATTAAAATTTGAAGGTAATAAAATAGAACATGAAACCATGCGATCCATAAATGTATTTTTTGTAACATATATTATGATTTTTTCGGTTTCCGTTTTAATTGTTAGTCTAGATAATTTTGATTTTACTACCAGTTTTACAGCGGTTGCAGCAACATTAAACAATATCGGTCCAGGTCTTGAAATGGTTGGACCATTAGGTAATTTTGGTGCTTTTTCCGATTTATCAAAATTTGTTTTAATGTTTGGTATGTTAGCAGGACGACTTGAGATATTCCCACTTCTTCTGTTAGTGGCACCAGGAACATGGAAAAAATAAGAGAGAAGTAGTTCTATATTATCAAGAGAAACAAATAAATAAAAAACAAAGTTTAATTTAGTTTACCTTGAGTGTATATATAATCGAATGAATATGAAAACGGAAAAGGATGAATCGTTAGAAAGGAGTCCTATCTTAAACCACCAACCGATTATGATATAACTGTAGACACATATGATAAGAACGATATTATGTTCATTAAAAACATACCGTCACAAAAAAGATATTAATATACCATTAGTAATTTCATGATAATAAAAAAACTGGAAATCTAAGATTTAGACTTCCAGTTTCTTTTTTATACTGCGGATAGAGGGACTCGAACCCTCACAAGGTCACCCTTGGCAGATTTTGAGTCTGCTGCGTCTGCCATTCCGCCACATCCGCATGACTTGCGAGAATTATTCTAACATACTTGTTTTAGAATTGCAACAAAAAAATCAAATAAAATGCAAAATTATTCTATTTAACAAATCTTATAAAAATAATGAGCTTTATTGTACTAGAGTCTTCAAATTATTTCATGCCTTTTGTGTCACAATAAAAATAGTCTAAGTATATTTTAAATCTAAAATCAAAAATCCATGAAATAGATCAATAAATGCATGTAAAAACTATTATCTAACATAATAAATGAAAAGATTAGTTGAAACATGAAAAGAAAAAGGGTACAATGAATTATTAACGGATACAATATTTACAAATATTTGTATTGTTAGCTAGGAGGAACAATATGAATTGTATTGATATACAAAGGTTGATATTACCTTTTATAAATAAAAAGTTAGATTTAAATCAATTAGAAGAGTTCACTAATCATGTGAATTCATGTCCTAATTGTATGGAAGAACTAGAAGTTTATTATGTTTTGTTTGAAGGTATGAAGCAATTGGATGAGGACAAAGAATTATCCAATAACTTTCATGAGGATTTAAAAAACTTGATAAGAGAATCGGATGATCGAATACTTCATGATAAGTTTTTACATATCAGAAAACGTATCATACTAATTATATTAATATCCATAGTAGCTGTTATTTCAAGTTTTCGTTTTGGAGAATATGTTGTGGAAGATGTGTTACAAAGAGACAATGCGGAAAGTAATTTTTTAGCAGAAGATATTTTTATAATTGATCGATCCTCAATCATTGGACAATCTGACCTACCTGGTTATAATATAACTCTTTTGAATAAAATAAATGAAAATTTAGCAGATATTTATGTCTATTTAAAAATTAGAGATCCCAAAGGTGCAGGAATGATGGAGAAGAGATTTGGTGACCTGATTTTTAAGAATGAAAAAATACCAAACAAAATTGGAAAACTAGATATATATCCGGAATGGACTATATTAACTTATTAATCACATAAGTAATTGCGAAACTAATAAGTTTTTTGAACCCATATACAATATATACGAATTTTCTAGCTTTAGTTGCCTTAAGGGCAAGATTCAGCTATAAAACACGTATATATTGTATATGGGTAGAGATATCTTTGATATTTCGCAATTGCTTACTTATTAATCAAAGAAAACAAGGAGAAATATTATGGAAAAAAAGATAGTTTTAATCGATGGTCATAGTATAATGAATCGTGCTTTCTATGCGATACCTGATTTGACAAATTCAGAAGGAATTCATACAAATGCTATATTAGGTTTTTTAAATATTATGTTAAAGATACTAGATGAAGAAAAACCAGATAACTTAGCAGTTGCATTCGATGTTCATCATCCAACATTTCGTCATGAAATGTTTTTAGAATACAAAGGAACAAGAAAATCAATGCCTGAAGAATTGCGCGAACAAGTTCCACTTATGAAAGAAGTATTAAAGGCAATGGGTATCACTATTTTAGAAAAACCTGGATTTGAAGCGGATGATGTATTAGGAACTATAGCAAAAACTTCAGAACAAGAAGGATACTTAGTATCCTTAGTTTCTGGTGACCGTGATTTATTACAATTAGCCAGTGAAAAAATTAAGATACGTATACCAAAAACAAAAAAAGGTGGTACGGAAATTGAAAATTATAACACTCAGGACGTTGTTGAAAAATATGGGGTAACACCAACTCAATTTATTGATTTAAAAGGTTTGATGGGTGATACATCAGATAACATACCTGGAGTTCCTGGTGTTGGTGAAAAGACAGCAACAAAAATCATAACTACTTATGGCTCTATTGAGAGTGCATACGAACACATAGATGAAATTACACCACCAAAAGCAAAAGAAGCATTAAAGAATAATCATGATTTAGCCTTTTTAAGTAAAACCTTAGCTACAATTAAAACGGATTGCGAATTAGATTTTTCGTTGAATGATTCAAAGTTAGGGAATCTTTATAATGAATCAGCATTTGTATATTTCAAAAAATTAGAACTTAAGAATTTATTAAATCGATTCCAATGTGATGTGAATCATTATGAAGGTGTTGAAAATAAATTTAATATTATAAAAGATTTTGCCAAAGCAGATGAAATTTTTCAAAAATTAACGAAAGCAAATGAAGAGCTTGTTGTAGGAGTGCAATTTATACCAGATGGGAATGATATCTTAGGGTTATCCCTTACATTTTCGGATGATGATATTTATTTTATCCAAGTAGAAGGATTTATTACCATAGAGTATTTAATAGATAAAGTAAAAGAGTTGCTAGATAGTAAATTAACGTTAGCGACTATGAATCTGAAACCGCAGTTACCTTATTTTAATGCTACGGATAAAGATAACGTATTTGATGAAGGAATCGCTTCCTATCTGCTTAATCCGTTAAAAGACTCTTACGACTATGATGATATAGCAAGAGACTATTTAAAGATGACCATACCTTCTTCAACTGATTTATTTGGTAAGTTATCATTAAATAATGCTGCTAACGAAAAGCCAGATGAGTTTAAAAATTATTGTTGTTATCAAGGGTATGTAGCCTTTAAGGCATACGATGTAATAAAAGATGAATTAATTAAAAATGATATGCTCACTTTGTTTGATCAAATTGAAATGCCTTTAGTTTATACACTTTATGATATGGAGACTAGGGGTATCAGAGTAAATCGTGATGAGTTATCAAAATATGGTGATCGACTTGCAGTTAGCATAACTCAGCTTGAAAAGGATATCTACGAACAGGTTGGAGAAGTGTTTAATATAAATTCACCAAAACAATTAGGTGTTATATTATTTGAAAAATTAAGATTACCATATGGTAAAAAGACAAAAACAGGTTATTCAACATCAGCTGATATCTTAGATAAATTAGTAATAGAACATCCAGTAGTAAGTAAGATTTTAGAATATCGTCAATTAACAAAATTAAAATCTACTTATGCAGATGGATTAGCAGTGTATATTGGTAATGATGAGAGAATACATGGTAAATTCCATCAAACGATTGCTGCTACTGGAAGAATTAGCAGTACAGAACCAAATCTTCAAAATATTCCAATTCGTATGGAACTTGGTAGAGAAATTCGAAAAGTTTTTATACCACAAGATGATTATATCTTTGTTGATGCAGATTATTCTCAAATTGAACTACGTGTATTAGCTCATATGTCTGGGGATGAGAGATTAATAGCTGCCTATAAAGAAGCGCAAGACATTCATAGAATTACTGCTTCTCAGGTATTCCATACACCACTTGAAGAAGTAACTTCTGCACAAAGAAGTAATGCTAAAGCTGTTAATTTTGGTATTGTATATGGAATCAGCTCATTTGGTTTAGGACAAGATTTAAATATTTCTAAAAAAGAAGCTGAGACCTATATTAATAAATATTTTGAAACTTATCCAAGTGTTAAGAATTTCTTAGATGGACTAGTAACGAGTGGTAAAGAGGACGGGTATGTAACCACATTATTTGGTAGAAGAAGACCTATTCCGGAATTATCATCCTCTAATTTTATGCAACGTTCCTTTGGTGAAAGAGTTGCCATGAATTCACCAA
Organism: Anaerocolumna sp.; assembly: GCA_029239975.1. Taxonomy (GTDB): domain Bacteria; phylum Bacillota; class Clostridia; order Lachnospirales; family Lachnospiraceae; genus Anaerocolumna. The sequence continues at coordinate 7,837 of JARBTX010000123.1, read as the reverse complement.
TTCAAGGAACTGCAGCAGATATCATTAAGATTGCGATGATTCGAGTAAATGATAAATTAAAAGAATTAAAGATGCGTTCCCGTTTAATTCTTCAAATTCACGATGAACTTTTAATTGAAGCTCACAAAGATGAGATAGACGAAGTGAAAAATATATTAAAAGAAGAAATGCAACATGCGGCTAATATGAGTGTACCATTAGAAATTGATGTAAACACTGGTATTAATTGGTATGAAGCGAAATAAAAGTTATACGGATTATATGTAAATTTATAAGAAATATAGATTTACATGAAATGATAGATTTGAAGTGATAGATTTGAAGTGATAGATTTGAAGTGATAGATATAATGAATTAATATATTCTTTGTTATATAATATAAACGGAAAGACAAATTCATGGGTTAAATGTAGTACGGAGGATTACATGAAAGTTGTTGGAATTACAGGTGGAATTGGGAGTGGTAAATCCACTGTTGCATACATTTTAGAAGAAAGATTTCATGCCTATCTTATTTACACAGACAAGATTGCGCATATGTTAATGAGAAAAGGCATGATATCTTATAATTTAATCGTAGATTATTTTGGGGAACAGATATTAGATTCGGATGGAGAAATTGATCGTAAAATTCTTGGAAGTATTGTATATCAAGATCCAGCTAAGTTAATTCATCTAAACTCACTTACTCACCCTTATGTTATGGATTATGTAAAAAATCTGATTAAAACAAAACAAGAAGAAAATACCCAATTAATCTGTGTAGAGACTGCACTTCCAATGGAAGCAGGGTTAAAAGAGTTTTGTGATGAGATTTGGTATGTTTATGCACCAGAGGATATTAGAAGAGAACGATTGCAAAAATCAAGGAACTTATCCATTGAAAAATTAAATGATATATTTAATAAGCAAATCAGTGACAAACTATACCGTGAAATTAGTACTCATATTATAGAAAATGATAGTGCAAATGAAAAAATAATAAGGCAAATTGAGATTTTGCTGGAGAAATAAGCGAAATCATAGTATAATTAGTCTAAATATATTACCATTAGAGTACATTTTGGGGGATTTTGTTATGGAGAACAAAAGATATCCGGAGCACTTAGTATTTGGTTTAGATATTGGAACCAGAAGTATTGTTGGAACGGTAGGTTACAGAGAAAATAATAATAATTTTATTGTAGTTGCTCAGTACGTGAAAGAACATGAAACTCGTGCCATGATGGATGGGCAAATTCATGATATTATAAAGGTATCAGATACCATTATCGAAGTGAAAAAGGAATTAGAAAAGCAGATTGGAAGACGATTAACTGATGTCTGTATCGCAGCAGCTGGTCGTGTTCTTAAGACGGTTTCTGTGAAAGCGGATTATGAATTTCCAAGTGAAACCACAATTAATGAAGAACATATTCATTCATTGGATTTGATTGGTGTTGAAAAAGCTTATGATACTCTAAGAGAAGAGATGAAAGAAGAAAAAATCAACTTTTATTGTGTAGGTTATTCCGTTATTCGATATTATCTTAACGGTTATACTATGACCAAATTAGAAGGGCATAAAGCAACAAGCATTTCTACGGAACTGCTTGCTACTTTTCTACCAGATGAAGTTATTGATGGCTTATATTCCGCAGTGGAAAGAGCAGATTTACAGGTAGCTAATTTAACGTTGGAACCGATTGCTGCAATCAATGTTGCGATACCTGAGAAGTTCCGGTTATTAAACATTGCGTTAGTAGATGTTGGAGCAGGTACTTCTGATATTTCTATTACAAAAGATGGTAGTATAATTGCTTATGGTATGATTCCTTATGCAGGAGATGAGATTACAGAAGCAATTCTACAAAAGTATTTGGTAGAGTTTAAAGTCGCTGAAACCATGAAATTATCATGTTTAAAAAAGAAGAAAGTAACTTACAAAGATATTATGGGATTAAGCCATAAAGTAGACACAGAAGAAATCATACAAACAGTATCCGAAACGGTTCATAAAATAACAAAAAGTGTTGCTGATAAAATCATCGAGTTAAATGGTGGTAAATCCGTTAGTGCAGTTTTCGTTGTTGGTGGTGGCGGTAAGATGCCTGGATTTGTAACAAGTTTAGCAGAATATTTAAATATTTCGACGGACAGAGTTGCTCTTCGCGGCGAAGAAGTATTAAGAGAAGTTACGTTCTTACAAGAAAATATTAAAAAGGACCCTCTACTTGTTACACCAATAGGTATTTGTTTAAACTTTTATGAGCAAACCAATAATTTTATCTTTGTAAATGTAAATGGAGAGCGCGTAAAATTATACGATAACAATAAATTAACCATTGTTGATGCTGCAATTCAAGTAGGTTTCCCTAATGAATTATTATTCCCAAGAAGGGGAAAAGCGATTAATTACACACTAAACGGCAGTAAACGAATGGTTCGTGGCGAACTAGGAGAAGCTGCAATTGTAAAACTAAATGGTGAAATAGTTGGTATCAGTCATGAAATAGTTCAAAATGATAAAATTGAAATTATTGAATCAACGGTTGGAGCAGATGCTACTTATGAAGTTAGAATGTTACCGGAATATAATGGTACCATTACTTTTAACTTTAATGGTCAGAATATTATTTGTCCTAAATTTGTTATGGCAAATGGCGGGTTAGTCTCAGAATTTTATAGCATACAAGATAACGATGAAATACAAATACTGAATTATTATACTTTAGGACAAGTGTTGGAATTCATGGATATTGAATATAAAGGTAAAATACTTGTAAATCATGTACCAGCAACGTTGGATGAAAAGGTATATGAGAATTTTTCCATAGAGTACGATTTAAATAAAGGGTTAACGAAAGATGAGATGGAAGAGTTAATCGAAGATATAAAATACGACCGTGATAACGCATTTGATGAATATGATGAATTACTGGCAACAAACGATTTAGATGATAATAGTAACAATAGTATAGATACAAGAGAACAAGTAGTTGTAAAAATAGAGAGCAATTCAGCGGCAAATACAGAAGAAACCAGTGAGAACTTTGACTTATATGTTGTCGTAAACAATGAACCTGTAAAATTATCTAAGAAGAATCAATACATCTTTGTTGATATTTTTGATTTCTATCCATTTGACTTATCAAAAGTAGCAGGATCTGAATTAATTATAACCTTAAATGGTGAAAAAGCTGATTTTACGACACCTTTAAAAGAAAGAGATGTTATCGAATTATACTGGAAAGCTTAATTAGAATCTAACATTAGCAGCAATATGTTGCATTTCTCTTTTTATTATGAATCAACTTGACAGCAAAATATAATAGTTGTATTTAACTTACTTATAATTGATATAATTTATAATAATAAAAGAACTTATTGACAAATTATGCAGAATAGGTTAATTTAAATCAAACTGGTCATTAGGAGGTACTTATGAATTTATGCAGTATAGCAAGTGGCAGCAGTGGGAATTGTACCTTTGTTGGCAGTGAACATACAAAACTACTAATTGATGTTGGAATTAGTGGTAAAAAGATAGAGAGTGGGCTAAGTAGCATTGATGTTAACCCACAAGATATACAAGGAATATTAATCACTCATGAACATGCAGACCATATTGCAGGATTAGGTGTTCTTGCCAGACGTTACAACACCCCAATTTATGGAACTGCTGAAACAATCAACTCCATTCTAAAGATGAAAAGTGTTGGTCGAATAGCAGAAGAATTACTTCATTATGTTGTACCAGACCAAGCATTTCAAATAAATGATATTACAGTGGAACCATTTTCTACGTCACACGATGCATCCAATCCAGTTTGTTATACGTTTAAGGCGGATGGACATAAAATTGGAATGGCAACAGACTTAGGAAAATTTGATGATTATATCATATCAAAATTGACAGGTTCTGAAATTCTTCTATTAGAAGCGAATCATGACGTTAATATGCTTATGGTTGGTGGATACCCTTATTATTTAAAGCAGAGAATACTTGGTGATAGAGGGCATTTATCCAATGATCTTTCCGCTAAATTAATATGCAAGTTGTTACATGACAAATTAAAATATATAACATTAGCCCATTTAAGTAAAGAAAACAACTATGAAGAACTTGCTTTTGAGACAGTACGTGTTGAATTGAGTAATTACATAACAGATGCTACTTCTCAAACCATGCTTAGTGTTGCAAAGCGAGATATGCCATCTGAGATGCTATCTACGACATAAATGAAAATGGAGGGTTTAAGAATGAAAAAGACAATTATTACTGTAGTAGGTAAAGACTGCGTAGGTATTATTGCAAAAGTATGTACTTACTTAGCAAACAACCGTGTTAACATTCTTGATATAACACAGACCATCGTTCAAGGTTACTTTAATATGATGATGATTGTTGATGCAAATGAAGCACCAAAAAATTTCGAACAATTGGCTACAGAATTAGAACAGATTGGCGAAGAGATTGGTGTTATAATAAAAGCACAACATGAAGATATATTTAATAAAATGCACCGATTATAAATAATGGGTGCATTTTTAGTACATTATCAATTAGTTACCAAAAATAAGTAAATCGTATCACTTATTCACAGTGTTTCGGAAGAATGGAGAATTTAGATGATTAATATACATGAAGTTATTGAAACAAATAAAATGATTGAGCAAGAGAATCTGGATGTTAGAACGATTACATTAGGTATAAGCTTACTTGATTGTGCTGATAATAATTTAGATGAATTAAATAAAAAAATATATGAAAAGATTACAACAGTAGCGAAAGATTTAGTATCAACAGGTAAGTCCATTGAAAGAGAATATGGAATACCGATTGTGAATAAGAGAATTTCAGTAACGCCAATTTCATTGGTAGGTGCTTCTGCGTGCAAATGTCCAGATGATTATGTTACGATAGCACATACCTTAGACCGAGCAGCCAAAGCAGTTGGTGTTAATTTCATTGGTGGATATTCTGCTCTTGTATCAAAAGGAATGACAACAAGCGATCAAAACTTAATAAGGTCTATACCAAAAGCTCTTGCAATTACCGAAAGAGTATGTAGTTCAGTAAATGTTGGTTCCACAAAAACCGGTATTGATATGGATGCTGTAAAATTATTAGGTGAGATTGTATTAGAAACAGCGGAATACACAAAAGAAAGAGATTCCCTTGGCTGTGCTAAATTAGTAGTATTTTGCAATGCTCCAGATGATAATCCATTTATGGCAGGTGCTTTTCATGGTATAACAGAAGGTGATGCAATTATTAATGTTGGTGTAAGTGGTCCGGGCGTTGTTAAAACAGCATTACAAAGTGTAAGAGGTGCTGATTTTGGTACGCTATGTGAAACAATAAAAACAACTGCTTTTAAAATAACTAGAGTTGGTCAATTGGTTGCACAAGAAGCTTCAAAAAGATTAAATATACCTTTTGGAATTATTGATTTGTCCTTAGCACCAACACCGGCCGTTGGAGATAGTGTTGCTGAAATATTTCAAGAGATGGGATTAGAGCATGCAGGAGCACCTGGAACAACTGCTGCTTTGGCTTTGTTAAATGATCAGGTTAAAAAGGGTGGTGTAATGGCATCTTCCTATGTTGGTGGATTAAGTGGCGCATTTATTCCAGTAAGCGAAGATCAAGGTATGATTGATGCGGTACAAGCTGGGGCATTAACATTAGAAAAATTAGAAGCTATGACTTGTGTTTGTTCAGTTGGTCTTGATATGATTGCAATTCCAGGTGATACAAAAGCAACCACAATATCCGGTATAATTGCAGATGAAATGGCAATTGGTATGATAAATCAAAAAACCACGGCAGTCCGCATTATTCCTGTAATTGGTAAAGGTGTAGGAGATATTGTTGAATTTGGTGGATTACTTGGATATGCACCAGTTATGCCAGTAAATCAATTTAGCTGCGATGACTTCATTAATCGTGGCGGTAGAATTCCAGCTCCAATTCATAGTTTTAAGAATTAATCTTGTTGTTGTAGATAAGGTAAAATATTTAGATGTAGAGTTAAAAAGTAAATTGTTTTCTGATTGATAAACCAACTTGTTTGGCTTATATTTATCACAAGGTAGTGGTATATTTTAGTAATTCTTAAAAATACTTTTGAAATAATTTGGTATTAGTTATATAATAATTAAAAGTAAAATGTTTAATAGAGTAGGAAAGGTATTGGTACAAAAAATGAACAAAACTTTAATAGAAAAAGATTATAAAAACGTGTTCCGTTTTTTTACTGAAATCTCAGCAGTTCCAAGAGGTTCTAGAAACAATACGGCAATTAGTAATTATTTAGTAAATTTTGCAAAAGAGCGTGGTCTCGAATATGTGCAAGATGAATTAGAGAATGTGGTAGTGATAAAAGAAGCTTCAAAAGGATATGAGAATGCTCCTGCTATTATTGTTCAAGGACACATGGATATGGTATGTGAAAAAACCAATGATTGTACACATGACTTCTTAACAGAAGGAATTGAATTATTTGTTGATGAAGATTACATTCATGCAGACCGTACTACCCTTGGAGCAGATAATGGTATTGCATTAGCTTATGCACTTGCATTACTAGATGATGAAACTTTACAACATCCAAGGATTGAAGCAATTTTTACAATCGATGAAGAAACAGGAATGGATGGAGCAATTGGAGTTGATGTCTCTAATTTAAAAGGTAAATACCTTCTAAATCTTGATTCAGAAGAAGAAGGTACTTTATGGACCAGTTCTGCAGGCGGTTTAACCGGTACTTGTGAACTTCCAGTTCAAAGAGTAAAGGACAGAGGACTTAAGATTAATGTTGCTATCAGTGAGTTACAAGGTGGACATTCCGGTGCTGAAATTCATAAAAATAGAACCAATGCAACAAAACTTATGGGTAGATTGTTATTTGAGTTAAAAGAATTTCTTGATTTTGGCTTAATTGATATGATGGGTGGACAAAAAGACAATGCAATCCCAAGAGATTCCAATGCAAATATTTTCTTATACCCAAATGACCTTGACAATTTTACCAATGCATTCAATGATTTATTTAAAAAATATAAACAAGAGCTCGTTACCAGCGAACCTAATCTTGAAATGGCTATGAACAATATGGGAGAAGGAGAATTTGAATTTCTTCATCCAACATCTTTTGAGAAGATGTTATTTATGTTAATCAATACTCCAAATGGTGTTCAAACAATGAGTTCCGACATTCCTGGGCTTGTTGAAAGTTCTTTAAATCTTGGAGTGTTTCGAGTAGAACAAGAAAAAGCAGTTTATTGTTTTTCTGTTAGAAGCTCAGTTAATAGTTATAAACAGTTCTTAAACAATAAGTTAGAATATATGGCAAGTTTCTTGGGCGGAGAATATTATATCAGAGGTCAATATCCTGCTTGGGAGTACAAAAAAGAATCAAAATTAAGAGAACATTTAATTAATGTATATAAAGCAGAATTTGGTGCCAATCCTAAGTTAGAAGCAATACACGCAGGACTAGAATGTAGCTTTTTCGCTGAAAAAATACCTGGTGTAGATATTGTATCAATGGGACCACATATGTCTGATATTCATACACCAAAAGAAAGATTAAGTATTTCATCAACAATTCGTGTTTATAAATACCTAGAAAAGGTTATCGAAGGATTGAAATAAAAATGAGCAAAAAGAAAATGTATGGAATGTTGGCGTTTATTATTTTCACATTTACGCTGTTGGCAATTGTTATTGTTTATGAATTTGGTCAATATTCCAACTGGACAAATGAAAAGGATAATACCAATGTAGCAGATGGTGGAACTAATTCTGATAGTGATGCTGGAGAGGAGACAAAGGATGGCTCTTTGCAAG
>JARBTX010000122.1 GCA_029239975.1 Anaerocolumna sp. | reverse complement strand
GGTGCTTTAAATGGCTAAATGTGCAATTTGTGAAAAAAGTGCTCACTTTGGAAATGCTGTGAGTCATTCTCATAGAAGATCTAACAAGATGTGGAAAGCTAATGTAAAATCTGTTAAAATTATCGTTAACGGTGCATCAAAGAAAACTTATGTTTGTACTTCTTGTTTAAGATCCGGTAAAGTAGAACGCGCTTAATATTTATAATATTATGATGAGAAAAGGGGTGTCTTATGGCACCCTTTTTTTTCGTCTTATAAAGTGGTGTTAAGTATACGAAAATTACAAGTTGGCTAATAATTAGCAACTTGTGAATAAATTATAACCTAAAACTAAAAATAAAATTATGATACATACTGCAAGAATACCGTTCGTTATAAATAACATGATGGTCATCCCGATAGCAACCCAGAACAGTATAAAACCAATCATTCTTTTCATAGCAACCTCCCGTTGCTAAAAAGATGTAAATATAATTTACAATCTTTCTATAGCATTTATGAAGTGAAACTTAACGCTTTATAGTATCAATATATGCTTCTTACTATAACTTTATATCATAAACGGGTAAAATACTGGAATAATATAATAGAAAAGAGTAGATTTTAAATTAAGTATTCCATTTTGCTTAAAAAAAGGTTATAATACTAATGAATGGAAAAATACGAAGAAACATATGGGAATAGCTTAAGTTATAAGTGATATTTTATGATGAATTCATATAACTAAACTGTTTATCATACAGCTTCTTGTTATAATGATAGAATTGGAGGGTTCCTATGAAAGGACACATGAATACACAAATAGGTGAAGTTTCAATTGATAATGATGTATTAGCTAAATATGCTGGTTCATCTGCTGTTGAGTGTTTTGGAGTTGTTGGTATGGCATCTGTTAATGTAAAAGATGGTCTGGTAAAACTATTAAAACGCGAAAGTTTAAGTCATGGAGTTAATATTACAGTAGAGAATAATAAGATAATAATTGATTTGCATATTATAGTATCTTATGGTGTTAGTATTTCAGCAGTTGCTGAGAATCTAATTTCCAATGTAAAATATAAAGTTGAAGAATTTACCGGCATGGAAGTTGTTAAAATAAATATATTTGTCGAAGGCGTAAGAGTCATAGACTAAAGCTGAATTACATTTAAGGAGGAACAAACTTGTGGTAATAAAAACAATAGATGCCTTAACTCTTCAGAAGATGTTTCTAGCTGGAGCAAAAAGCATTGAAAATAAAAAAGAATATATTAATGAATTGAATGTATTTCCTGTTCCGGATGGCGATACTGGTACAAATATGACATTAACAATTATGTCTGCCGCTAAAGAGGTTAGTGTAATGGCGAATCCAACGATAGAAGAACTAGCTAAAGCAATATCAAGTGGTTCACTTCGTGGTGCAAGAGGCAATTCAGGTGTTATTTTGTCTCAATTATTTCGTGGATTTACAAAAGAAATTAAAGAATATAAAGAAATCAATGTAACCGTTATGTCAAATGCATTCCAAAAGGCAGTTGAAACAGCATATAAAGCTGTTATGAAACCAAAAGAAGGTACAATCCTTACGGTTGCTCGTGGTGGTGCAGAAAAAGCAGCACAATTAGTTGCAGAAACAGATGATTTGGTATACTTTGGTAAAGAAGTGTTAAAGCATATGGAAGACGTTTTAGCACATACACCAGAATTACTTCCAGTATTAAAGGAAGCAGGAGTTGTTGACTCTGGTGGACAAGGATTATTAGAAATCATGAAAGGTGCATATGATGCTTTACTTGGAAAAGAGATAAAGTTCGATGCAGTTCCTTCTGCTACGCCTAGTAAAGAAGTTCAAATCAACTTAGAAAGTGTAAATTCAGCTGATATTAAATTCGGATATTGTACTGAATTTATTATTAATGTAGAAAAAGAATATACAATGAACACAGAACATGATTTCAAAGCTTATCTTGAGTCAATTGGTGATTCTTTAGTAGTTGTATCAGATGATGACATTGTTAAGGTTCATGTACATACAAATGACCCTGGACTTGCCATTCAAAGAGCTTTGACTTATGGTTCTCTTTCTAGAATTAAGATAGATAATATGAGAGAAGAGCATAACGAAAAATTAATTAAAGATGCAGCAAAACTTGCAGCAAAAGAAGAACAAGAGAAAAAAGGAAATGATGTAAAAAAAGCAGAACCTAGAAAAGAAGTTGGTTTTATCTCAGTTTCTATTGGTGAAGGAATCAATGAAATCTTTAAGGGATTAGGCGTGGATTATATAATTGCTGGTGGTCAAACTATGAACCCAAGCACAGAAGATATGTTAAACGCAATTGAAAATGTAAATGCGGATACTATCTTTATTTTCCCAAATAATAGCAATATAATCTTAGCAGCACAGCAAGCGAAAGATTTAACAGAGAATAAAAACATCATTGTAATTCCTTCTAAAACAGTTCCACAAGGAATTACAGCAATCATAAATTATGTTCATGATAAAACGGCCGACGAAAATGAAAAAAGAATGGTCGAAGAAATGAAAAAGGTGAAAAGCGGCCAGGTTACTTACGCTGTAAGAGATACCAATTTAGATGGAAAAGAAATTAAACAAGGCGATATCATGGGTCTTGATGACAAGACAATACTTGCAGTAGGTAATGATATATCTGATACAACATTTGAGTTAATTCAAGGTTTAGTGGATGATAATTCTGAATTAATCAGTTTATATTACGGAGCAGAGATTACTGAAGATATCGCAAATGAACTAGCAGAGCGTATTATGGATGAATATCCAGATTTAGATGTGGAAGTACACTGTGGTGGACAGCCAATTTATTATTACGTTCTTTCAGTAGAATAAGAGAAACGTAATCTTAAGAATATTTTAGATTACACCTTTCATAAATAAAGAAAGATTCTTCGAGCCAAAAGGCTCTCTGTAACAAGGACCTTTGGTTCTGATAACAGAGTAGTAGCATTTGAGCGAAGAATCTTTTATTTTTGTTATTTATTAAATCTAAACCATATATAGTGGTGTAGATAACATGGAGGAGTATTATGAAACAAGATAATCCCATGAAATTATCAGATCCTATTCGTGTGATAAAAGGAATCGGAGAAAAAACAGAAAAAGACTTTAATAAGCTGGGGTTGTTTACAGTAGGTGCAGTATTACAACATTATCCTAGAGGATATGATTCATTTGAAGCTCCAATACCAATTGAAGATATTTCAGAAGGTAATACTGCTGCAATTGAAGCATCTGTGTTCTCAGGAATTCAAACAAAACAGGTTCGTAATCTTAAAATATTAAGTTGTCGTGTTAAGGATTCTACGGGTATAATCACGTTAACATGGTTTAATATGCCTTTTTTACGAAATAAATTACATATGGGATATCATTTTATTTTTCGTGGTAAAGTAGTTCGTAAAAATGGGGTCTTAGTGATAGAGCAACCTACAATCTATACAAGAGAAGAATATGTCTCAAAAATGAACGTCTTACAACCGATTTATTCACTTACAGCAGGGCTTACTAATCATGCTATCTTAAAAGCAGTCAAAAATGCATTAAATGAGCTTGAGCTATCGAAAGATTATTTGCCAAAAAGAGTAATAAAAGAAAATAATCTAATTAGTTATAAAAGTGCCTTAATGGAAATACATTTTCCAAAGAGCAGAGAAACAATGTTAGATGCACGGTCTAGATTAACATTTGATGAATTCTTTCAATTTACACTTGCTTTGCAGGCGTTAAAAGAGAAGAAAGTACTTTGGAATAACGGGTTTCATATTAAAAATAATGGTATATGTAGTGAATTTATTTCAAACTTACCATATGACTTAACAAAAGCACAATTAAAAGTTTGGAAAGAAATTAGGAATGATCTTACTGGCACATATACTATGAATCGTTTAGTACAAGGAGACGTAGGATCGGGTAAAACAATATTAGCTGCACTTTCGTTATTACTTGTTGCGTTAAATGGTTATCAAGGAAGTCTAATGGTTCCGACAGAAGTATTAGCGAAGCAACATTACGAATCAATTACTGAACTCTTTAGAGAATATAACTTAAATATTATTTTATTGGTTGGCTCCATGACTGCAAGTGAAAAGAAAAAAGCGTATGAAAAAATAAAAAATCATGAAGTTGACATAATAATAGGAACCCATGCATTAATTCAAGAAAAAGTTGAATATGCTAACTTAGCACTTGCTATAACAGATGAGCAACATAGATTTGGTGTAAGACAAAGAGAGAGTTTATCAGGAAAAGGCGATCATCCGCACGTACTTGTTATGAGTGCAACACCAATTCCTAGAACTTTAGCAATTATTCTTTATGGTGATTTGGATATTTCAGTATTAGATGAATTACCTGCAAATCGTTTACCAATAAAAAATTGTGTAGTAGATACAGGTTATCGTCCAACTGCTTATCGTTTTATAGAAAAGCAAGTTGCTGAAGGAAGACAAGCTTATGTTATCTGCCCAATGGTGGATGAAAGTGAAGTAATGGAAGCGGAAAATGTAATAGAATATACGGAAAAACTAAAGGAAGCCATAGCACCGTCCATATCAGTTGAATTTCTTCATGGTAAAATGAAGCCGAAAGAAAAAAATGATATCATGGAGCGTTTTGCAGCAGGACAGATACATGTTCTAGTATCAACGACTGTAGTAGAAGTAGGTGTTAATGTACCAAATGCTACCGTAATGATGATAGAAAATGCAGAAAGATTTGGATTAGCTCAATTACATCAATTACGAGGACGAGTTGGTAGAGGGAAACATCAGTCATATTGTATCTTGGTTAGTGGATCAAGAGGAAAAGAAACAAAGGAACGTCTTGAAATTTTAAACAAATCCAATGATGGATTTTATATTGCTGGTGAAGATTTAAAATTAAGAGGTCCTGGTGATATGTTTGGTATTAGACAAAGTGGAGATATGGAATTTAAAATTGGCGATATCTATTCTGATGCTACAATACTGATGAAAGCAAATGAAGCAGCCAAAAATTTAACTGAGAAAGAATTAGATACTTTATTATTAGAAAATCCTGAATTAGCAGAAAAAATTAATAATTATGATATGAATACCTTATAAAATAAAAAGTTAATTTAGTAATTGAATTTAAAAGAGTATCTTTCTATTTGTAGGAAAATATAGTATAATATTACAGTTGGTTTATTAACGATTAGCATAAATGACAGAAGGGAGTGCCAAAATGAGCCCAGGTTACTCCAAAATAAAACTTTTCCAAATCGGACATGATAATTTTCATAAATTATCAGATTATTGTGACATTTTATTAAATGAGGGATATTGGGAAAAACCCGAATCTGTATTAAATAAATCAATTAGTGAAATGCTAGATTTATATGTTCAAGCTATTTTAGTACAGCTTGCCACACATTTAGAATGTTACAATGAGGATGAAAGACGTTTTATTCTAGAGATCTCAGATAATAATTCTTTTGGGATATCATTATATGATGATGATAAAGATTTGATTATACAAGCTGAGAAAGTTTTAAAAGCTCCACCTATTTTACTACAACTATGTAGTCTAAGGGATATGGAAAAGTCAACTTGCATAGCAAGTTTATTTTTTGATGCATTATTAAACATACTACTAGCTATGGCACATCTAAATCATTCCAAAAGTATAAAATTAACTAGCTTTATAATGAGTTATTATCGTCAAGTAAATGCTTTTCTAAAAGCAAATAACAAACAGAGTTATGTGATAGATGAACGTTTCGTATTTCGTAAGATAAGTTGCGATGATATAGAATTAAACAGCTTAGTTCAATTATCAGCTAATAGAGAATTCAATCAGTTTAAAAACCAATATGGTAATCAAAATAAAGAACTAAATAAAGAACTAAGTAATGAAAATTATGTAACAGATAGTACAGGAATAAAAGAAACTAGCTCAAAATCAGAAGATGAAGTAATGGAAGTTAATAATCAAGAAATATTAGATGAATTATTAAACGAGTTAAATTCATTGATTGGGCTTGATGTTGTAAAAAATGAGATTAGTTCTCTAATTAATTTAATTAAAGTTAGAAAACTTCGTAAAGAATATAATTTGCCAACTATGGATATGTCATATCACATGGTGTATACAGGTAATCCAGGTACTGGTAAGACTACAGTAGCTAGGTTGGTGGCTAAGATATATAAGGAACTAGGTATATTAACAAATGGTAATTTAGTAGAAACAGATCGTGCTGGTTTAGTAGCAGGTTTTGTTGGACAAACAGCACTTAAGGTAAAAGAAGTCGTAGATCAAGCAATCGGTGGTGTTTTATTTATTGACGAAGCGTATTCATTAACTGGCGGAGTTGGTACCAATGATTTTGGTATGGAGGCAATAGATACCCTTGTAAAATTGATGGAAGACAACAGGGATAACTTAGTGGTAATAGTAGCTGGATACCGAGAAGAAATGGGACAATTTTTAAAAGCGAATTCAGGACTTATTTCTAGATTTAATAAATTTATAGAATTTTCAGATTATACCAATGATGAATTGATATTAATTTTAAATTCTATGGCTCAAAAAGCTGGTTATATGATTGATGAAGTTGTTCTTAATGCTGTGTTTAATAAAATAATAACTATGGATACAGATAAAAAGAAGCAATTTGGTAATGCCAGAGGTATACGAAATGTATTTGAAAAAATAGTTGTAAATCAAGCTAATAGGATAGTTACTTATGAAAAACCTACAAAAGAGCAATTAATAGAGATACTAGCTATAGATATAAATGAAATACTTTAAATGAATTAGAAAACAACGACACCCAAAGTGGCGGTGTTTCGGCAGAATGGAGGATTATTATGAATTATAAGTATGTGGTTGTCGGAGCAGGGTTAGCAGGTTTAACAATAGCCGAAAGAATCGCAAATGTATTAAATGAAAAAGTTTTAATAATCGAAAAAAGGAATCATATCGGTGGAAATGTATATGATTCATACAATGACGAAGGTATTTTAATTCATAATTATGGACCACACATATTTCATACAAATGATAAAGAAGTTTATGATTATTTAAGTAGGTTTACTAGCTGGTATGAATTCTGGCATAGAGTATTAACCTATGTAGATGGAAATCTAATACCAATGCCAATTACAGTTGAAACAATTAACCAACTGTATAATATTAATCTTTCTTGCGATGAATTGGAAGACTTTTTGAAAAAACAAGCAGTTCCTATAGATGATATAAAAACTAGTAAAGATGTTGCTTTAAGTAAAGTTGGTCTGGATATTTATGAAAAGATATTTGAAAATTATACAAAAAAGCAATGGGGTATTGATCCAGCTGAATTAGATACTTCAGTAATATCTAGAATACCAATACGTTTTAATCGTGATACGAGATATTTTGCTGATCGTTATCAAGGTATGCCAAAACACGGTTATGCTAAAATGTGTGAGAAGATGATATCAAACAAAAATATTAAATTACTACTCAACACAGATTACAAAGAAGTAATTGATCAAATACAATATGAAACATTAATTTATACAGGTCCTACTGATTATTTCTATGATTATAAGCATGGTAAAATGTTATACCGTAGTATCAGATTTGAATATGAAACATTTTCAAAAGAAGAATATCAAAGTGTACCAGTGGTTAATTATCCTAATGATTATGATTATACTAGGATTACTGAGTTTAAAAAATTAACTGGGCAAGAACATTTTAAAACAACAATCGTAAAAGAATATCCAAATAGTGATGGAGAACCATATTATCCATTCCCAACAAAAGATAATAAAGACTTATTTGCGTTATACCAAGAAGATATGAAGAAAGAAAAAAATGTTATATTTTTAGGCAGACTTGCCGAATACCGATATTATAATATGGATGCAGTTGTAAGGCGAGCACTTGATGTCTTTGAAGGAGGATTAAATGGATAAACTTTATATAGTAATTCCTGCTTACAATGAAGAAGAAACCGTATTAACTGTAATAAATGATTGGTATCCCATTGTCGAAAAAATAGGTAATGGAAGTAAATTAGTTATAATAGATGATGGAAGTAAAGATGCTACTTACTCCATCATGCTAGAAGCTGCAAAGACAAAACCAGCATTTGAACCAATAACAAAGCCAAACGGTGGACATGGCGCTACCGTTTTGTATGGATATCATTATGCAATTGAACAAGGAGCTGATTTTGTGTTCCAGACTGATTCTGATGGACAGACGATACCTGATGAATTCTGGAAATTTTGGGAACTACGTAATAAGTATGCAATGACAATCGGTCATAGAAAAGGTAGACAAGATGGTTTTTCTCGTATATTTGTCACAAAAACTTTAAAAATGGTGTTATTTGTGTGTTTCCACGTTTCAATTACGGATTCGAATACACCATTTCGTTTAATGAAATCCAATATTCTAAAAGAGAATATTGAATTAATACCAAAAGACTACAATCTATCAAATGTATTAGTTTCTGTCATATATGCAAAGAAAAAGTTACCAGTTAAATATTTACCGATTACATTTCGTCCTAGACAAGGCGGTGTGAATTCTATAAATATGAAAAAAATTATTAAAATCGGTAAAAAGGCTTGGAAAGATTTCTGGTCTTTAAATAAATATTTAGTTTAATTTTGTTTTTGGGGAGACTATATGAAAAATTTTATTAAATACTCAGTTTGTGCTATATTTACTATAGTAATCCTAATTGCGGCACGTATTTTATTAAAGAGTGACTCCAATTATTTCTATAGTTGGTGGTTATCTATGCTTATATTAGGCTTAGGTTTCATGCCATTTACACATAAATTATTTTCAAAGTTCCATGATAATGGGTACTTATTTTCAAAAACGATAGGTATAGCTATAAGTGGATACCTTATGTGGTTTTTATCGTCTGTAAAGATCTTAAAATTCACTTCATTTTCCTGTATCCTGGTTGTTGTTATTTGCATTGCATTTAATTTATTGTATTATATAAAAAGTAAAACTGAGAATAAAAAAAATATATTTTCAAAAGAAAAAATAGGTTCCATGATTACCGAAGAATTATTGTTCTTAATCATATTTTTGATTTGGACTTATATTAGAGGTTTCAAACCAGAAGCTCATGGTACAGAAAAGTTTATGGATTATGGGTTTATGACAACTATGATGAGAACTATGTATATGCCACCACAAGATTTGTGGTTCGCCGGAAGTACCATTAATTATTATTATGTTGGACAATATCTTGCAACATTTATGACTAAGTTTTCTTTGGTATCAGTGAATGTAGGATACAACCTAATGCTAATGACTTTGGCAGCATTAGGGTTTATGTTGCCATATTCACTTATAGTAAATGTAACAAAGAATCTTTTTGTAAAAGAAAAAAATAAGAAAACCAAAATGCCACATTTAGCTGGAATTCTATCTGGTGCTGGAGTAACGTTAGCAGGTAATATGCATTTTCCATTATTCTATTGGATTGTACCTATGATGCGAACAATCTTAGGTATCAAAGATGATGGGACACACTTTTGGTTTCCAAATTCCACTAGATATATTGGTTATAATCCAGAGACTACAGATAAAACAATACACGAATTTCCTAGCTATTCTTTTGTGTTAGGGGATTTACATGCTCATGTACTTAATATCATATTTGTAATGACTATTCTTGGTGTTTTATTTGCATGGTTATTACATCGCCAAACAAAGATGGAGTTAAAAGAGCGTACCTTAGCGATAGATTTCAAATTCCTGTTGAAAGAATGTTTCAATCCGTATATTATCATTATCGGTTTTTTTATTGGTTTGTTTCATACGACAAATTTTTGGGATTTCCCAATTTATTTTGTAGTATCAGGTGCTGTTATATTATTGTCCAATGCAGTTGTATATCGTTTTCGCTTCATTACAATTGGTCTAACGGCAATTCAAGGTATTGTTGTAATTATAGTTGGTGAATTGATTGCACTACCGTTTACTTTAAATTTTAATCAAATTTCTACAGAAATTTGTCTAACAGTTGCTAGAACACCACTGTATCAATTAATTATATTATGGGGTTTACCAATTGTTCTTATAGTTGGGTTAATAGTAGAATTAATATCTCGATATAATCAATCAAAAATAGAACCATATTCTGAAAAAAACGTTATTAACAGATTGGGTGACAATGTATCCGATGCTAATACGGAAAAGGAGTCAATCGAGTTACTTGTAAAAGATTATAATAAAACCAATAAAAAATCTACTCTTTTTGGATTTATTGATCAGTTAAACGCATCAGATCTGTTTATAGTGATTCTTGGTTTATGTGCTATTGGTTTAGTATTTATACCAGAGATTATTTATGTAAAAGATATTTATTCTGGTGACTTTAAAAGAGCAAATACTATGTTTAAATTAACTTATCAAGCTTTTATTATGTTTGGTATTTGTAGTGGTTATATCTTTATTAAATTTATAAAACTTAGACGATTTAAATGGCAAATTAAGTTTACAATTATAACATTAATTATGTTTTTAAGTAGTTTATGGTATACAAAAGTATCTGTTAATGCCTGGTATGGTAATATTCTTCAAACGAATAATTACAAAGGTCTAGATGCAGCAGAGTTTCTTGAAACACTATTACCGGATGATTATTTAGCTACAAAATGGATTAACGAAAATATAAAAGATACCAGTGTAATTCTAGAAGCAAATGGTGACAGTTACAGTGATTATGAACGTGTTTCCGTTATTACTGGAATGCCTACAGTACTTGGCTGGTATGTGCATGAATGGTTATGGCGTGGCGATACTACTGTGGTAGATAAAAGAGTAGAAGATATTAAAACCATATATACATCTAAAGATTTTAATGAAGTTGCATCATTAATCAACAAATATAAAATCGATTATATATATGTAGGAAAGTTAGAACGAGATAAATATTCTATAATAAACAATGATTTATTAAAAGAGTTAGGTGAAGTTGTTTATATAAGTCCTATCGATGAAACAAAAGATTATGAAACTTATATAGTTCGTGTAAGTAATCAGATAGACTAAAAGTTATATCTTAAAAATCATTTTTTAGAATTATTAAATTAATATTTTAAAATTACTCAATAACTTCTTATGATTGATCAATTATAAATTAATAAACTATTACATTATTCTATGACATTGTTTTGATAATTCAGTTTAGCTATATATAAATGAAAAAACAATAAAAAATTTTATAATTACAAAAAATTACCTGAGTATTTAAAAATAAGCTGCACATAATAATAACGTAACAAACAACAACACAAAATATTACTGAACCAAACAAATAATTATTTGAAAGCGGTTCATGATACGAAATGGAGGAGTTTATTATGGCAAGTAGAAACAGATCAGAAGTTCCAGAGGCAAGAGAAGCATTAGACAGATTCAAATACGAAGTTGCTAATGAAATTGGTGTACCTTTAAAGAAAGGTTACAATGGAGATTTAACTTCCTACCAAAATGGTAGTGTTGGTGGTATGATGGTTAAACGTATGATTCAAGAACAAGAAAAGAGAATGTCAGGCCAACAATAATACAAAAAAATTTCATCAATAAATTAATAGTAAAAGGTTATTTCAGTAATGAAATAACCTTTTATTTTAAGTTAATCTGATTATTACTTGAAATATCCATAAATAAGGAGTATTATGAATAGAAAATAACTAGTAAAATTGCTCTATTCATTGAAAAATAAGTTGACAAAACAGGTTTTTATTATACAATATTAATAGATATTTTATAAACTTTCTATTATTTTGCCTAGTAATGATAAGTGGTTTAATAGAAATTGTGAGGTATAGTAATGAGAGTTATAGCAGGTACAGCAAAAAGATTAAATTTAAAAACAATCGAAGGTTTAGAAACTAGACCAACTACAGATAGAATTAAAGAAACATTATTTAATATGATTAATCCTAGAATTGCAGATTGTGATTTTTTGGATTTATTTAGTGGCAGCGGTGGAATTGGTATTGAAGCTTTAAGCAGAGGGGCCAAATCTGCTGTTTTTGTTGAGAGCAATAAAGCTGCCGTTGAATGTATTAATTTAAATTTACATACTACAGGTCTTTTTAAGAATGCAAATGTACTTTCATTAGACGTACTATCAGCAATCAGATCTTTAGAATTACAAAATAAAGTGTTTGATATTATTTTTATGGATCCACCTTACAATCAGTTACTAGAAAAGAAAGTTCTAGAAGTATTAGAGCATTCAAGTATTATATATTGTGATACTATTATTATTATTGAAGCATCCATTGGGACAAGCTTTGACTACATCAAGAATACGAAGTTTAGCATTATAAAAGAAAAGAATTATAAAACTAATAAACATGTTTTTATAGAA
>JARBTX010000121.1 GCA_029239975.1 Anaerocolumna sp. | reverse complement strand
ACAATTACAATTATAATTTGTCCTTTTACCAATATCTTAAAATTATATCTGGTAAAACAGCAGCTTTATTCGAAGCTTCTTTCTATGCAGGGGCTATATTTTCTGGATGTAGTGATATAGAAGCAAGAAAATATAAGCAATTAGGTTTTAATATTGGTATGATTTTTCAATTATCAGATGACTGTATCGACTTTGAAGATACGGTGGAAATGGCCAATAAACCTGTTCAATCTGATTTTGAGCAAGGCGTAATCACATTACCACTACTTCATGCTTTTAGTAAGATAACTGAGTTAAAAACGAAAGCTAGTAACAATGTTCTTTCTAGAAAAGAAATTAATGAGGCTGTTACTAAAACTGGTGGATTATCCTTTACGCATATGGTAATAAAAAAATACTATAACAAATCAATGAAAATTGTTGATGAGTTAGATATTTTAGAAAGCAAAAAAGCAAGAATAATTACAGTTTTAAATAAAGCATCCCGATTATCATAATGTTACTTGGGTTAGTATAAAAAATGAAACTTATTAATACCATAGATTAGAATGAGTGATTTTTGTGATCAAAAAATTTTTGGATTATGTTGAAATTAGAACTAAAATAACCAGTACATTTACGTTTCTTTTGACTATTGCATTTTTGCTATATAAAAAAGAAACGATAAACTGGGGATTAACATTAATTTTCTTTGCTGCAATGTTTCTGTTTGATTTAACTACTACAGCGATCAATAATTATATTGATACAAAAAATAATCATCAGACATTGCAGTTTAAAAGAAAGACAGCGCTTATAATTATATATGTGTTATTTATATTCAGTGCTGGATTAGGCTTATACTTAGCTTATTTAACAGATATAGTAATATTTTTAATTGGTGGAATATGTTTCTTGTGTGGAGTTTTTTACACTTATGGACCAGTTCCTATATCCAGACAACCATTAGGAGAAGTTTTATCAGGACTTTTTTATGGTTTACTGATACCTTTTATTTTATTATATATAAATACACCAATTGGTACTTATTTGACCTTGAATGTTAATTTTGTGACGATATCAATGTCTCTACAGGTACTACCACTATTGACATTATTGGTATTTTCTGTTATACCATTTTGTGTAACGGCTAATATTATGTTAGCTAATAATATATGCGATTTAGAGAAAGACATACAGGTAAAAAGACATACATTACCTTATTATATCGGTGTAAAAAAGGCTTTGTTATTATTTTCAGGTCTTTACTATTTAACCTATATTGCAATGATTATCTTAATCATATTTAAGGTTTTATCACCAATATGTTTGTTCTCATTTTTAACAATCTTTATTGTACAGAAAAATATTAATGTATTTTTCAAAAAGCAAGAAAAAAGTACTACATTCATAGTTGCAATAAAGAACTTTATTATAATAATGGGTTCTAATGCTATTATTATTTTTATTAGTACTTTTATTTAGTCATTACACTTCAAAAAGTAAACTTTTTAATATAATGATTATAAATCGATTATATGAATTTTACGTGGAGTTGTGATAACTAAGGCGTGGTAATTAATGGTAGTGACCGCGCAAATACATATTAGTTTATTCATCCAGTTTACTGGATTGAAATAAAAAAAAATTTTTAAGGAGAAAAAATTATGAAAAAAGTATTAGCTTTATTACTTAGCTTAACTCTTGTAATCGCAATGTTTACAGCTTGTGGCAAGAAAAATGAAACTGAAGAAACAACTACAACACCTACAGAAGCTCCAGTGGCAACAGAAGCTCCTGCAGCAACAGAAGAACCAGCAGCAACAGAAGCACCTGCAACAGATGCAGCTGGCGCAAAAACAGGTCTTGCAATCGTTTCTAATATCGCAAAATCTAAAGATGCTGCTGCTGATGCAGATGGTACTGCTGAAGCATATTCTGTAGCAGTAGCTGTATTAGTTGGAGCTGACGGTAAAATCTTAGATTGTAAACTTGATGCAATCCAATCAAAAGTAAACTTCTCTACAGAAGGTAAACTTACTACTGATTTAGCTGCAGAAATCAAAACAAAACAAGAACTTGGTACTGAATATGGTATGGTTAAAGCTTCTTCAATCGGTAAAGAATGGAATGAACAAGCTAATGCATTTGCAGCTTATGTAATTGGTAAAACAGTTGATGAAGTTAAAGGTATCGCTGTAAATGAAGAAGGCGCTACAACTGATGCAGATTTAGCTGCTTCCGTAACTATTAAACTTGGTGACTATATTGGTGGTATTGAAAAAGCTGTTGCTAGTGCTCAAGAATTAGGCGCTAAAGAAGGAGACAAATTAGGTCTTGCTATTACTAGTGATGTATCTGGTTCTACAGATGCAACTGCTGATGCAGCAGGTTTAGCAAAAGCTTATAACTACTATACAGCAGTTTCTGTTGGAGCTGATGGAAAAATCACAAGTTCAGTACTTGATGCTTCTATCGTAGAAGTTAACTTTGATACTACTGGTAAAATTACAACTGATTTAGCTTCAACATTCCAATCTAAACAAGAACTTAAAGATGCTTATGGTATGAAGAAAGCTTCTGCTATTGGTAAAGAATGGTTTGAACAAGCTAACGCATTTGCTACATATGTAACTGGAAAAACTTTAGATGAAGTTAACGGAATGACAGTTACTGAAGATGGTTTAGCTGGTGATGCTGATTTAGCAAGCTCTGTAACAGTTCACGTTGGTGATTTCATTAAAGTTATCAATAAAGGTGTTACTAACGCTCAATAATTAATTTATAACTAATAAATTTAATTGTGTTTATAATATGGGGAGGTAGTTTACTACCTCCCCTATTTTTGAGGTGATAGTTTGAAACGTAAAATTATAATGTACATTTTAATGATTACATTACTGGTAAATTTAACAGCTTGTAAAAAAGCAGAAAAAGAAATAAGATATGATTCAACTTTTTTAGAATTATTTGATACTGTAACAGAAGTAGTTGGTTATGCAAAAGACAAAGAAGAATTTACAAAGTTTTCACAGACAGTTTATGATGAATTAAAAACATATCATGAATTATATGATATCTATAACACATATGATGGAATAAATAATATTAAAACAATTAACGACAATGCTGGTATCCAACCTGTAAAGGTTGACCAAAAAATTATAGATCTAATTAAATTTGCTGAAGATGCCTATGAACTTACCGATGGACAAATTAATATTGCATTCGGAGCAGTATTAGAGGTATGGCATAAATACCGTAGTAATGGAATTGAAGATCCTAGGAAAGCTCAGTTACCTCCAATGGAATTATTACAAGAAAAATCAGAACATACAGATATTAATAAAATTATCATAGATGAAGTAAATTCAACTGTTTATCTTGAAGACCCTGAGATGAGTTTAGATGTTGGTGCAATTGCAAAAGGATATGCAACTGAAATGGTTGCACAGTACCTAATCAAAAATGGATGTAAAAATACTATGTTAAGTGTTGGTGGTAATGTACGTACCATAGGGACTAAAAGTAAAAGCGAAAACAACGTACCTTGGAATGTAGGAATACAAAATCCAGATATGGAAAGTGATCAAAAGAATCTCTATATTCTTGAGTTAGACGATAGATCATTAGTTACTAGTGGTGATTATCAACGCTATTACGTGGTAGATGGTAAAAAGTATCATCATATTATAGATTTAGAAACCTTAATGCCATCTGATTATTTTACAGCAGTTTCAATCGTAACAACTCATTCAGGATTAGCGGATGCATTATCAACCGCAATCTTTAATATGCCATATGAGGAAGGTCTTGCGTTAATTGAAAGTATGGATGACACCGAAGCTTTGTGGGTATTTAAAGATGGTCAAATGAAATACAGCTCACATTTTGAAGACTATATTCATAATTAAATAAAAATATATTTATTTAAATATGTGATATGAAATATATCAAATCAAAATGTAAGAATCAAAATGTAAGAATCAAAATGTAAGAATCAAAGTATAAGAATCAAAGTATAAGAATCAAAGTATAAGAATCAAAATATAGGAATCTAAATATAAGAAACAAAGAATAAATCAAAATATATGAATTTAAAACGACCTGAAGCGATAAAGGTCGTTTTTTATATTAGTGGTTCAAATAAGTAACGCTAATTTGAAAGAACTGGATATAATATGAACTATTCCTTTATTACATTACTATATAAGGTTGAATAATTAATACAATATTGGAAATAATATGATTAATTCAATACATTTATGTATATAAGGAGGAAATATAATGAAAGTTTATATTCGTATTTTTACATTATTTTTATTTGTTACTTTATTGACTGGTTGTGGAAACAAAGATAATACTGGGAATAACGCCACACCTACACCAACAAAAACAGCCGAAGTTACTCCAACGGCAACACCAACAGAAGCTACAACACCAGACGACACTGCTGAACCTGATGTTGTGACAACAGCTTCTATAGTTAATACTGAAGATGCATTTTTAAATGCAATTAGTAATAAAGGTACATGGATTATAGCTGTACTTAATGATATGACCATTAATGAAGATTTATCCTTAGATGGTGAATTCAAAAATGGTAAAAAAGATGACGCTGGTAATGATATTGTGCAAAGAAAAATTGCGTTATATACTCAAGATGAAGAACGTAATATAACTGCAAGATTTACTTTAACAGCACCAAGAATAACAATCAATAGCCCTAAAGCTAGTATACAACATGGTACATTTAAAGGTGATGTATACGTTAATGTAGCTGATTTCGAATTAGTAGATGCTACTGTTGATGGTAATGTTTATTTCGCATCAGATGATGTTAAAAACAGTTTTAAGATGGATGCAACTAGTAAGGTTACAGGTAAACAAGAAGTAAAAGCAGCTGAATAGATTATATAACCTAAATAAAAAATGGACTATCGCTTCCGCTGATAGTCCATTTTTATTAAGTGCAGTCGACGGGACTTGAACCCGAACCTGGTTACCCAGACTAGAACCTGAATCTAGCGCGTATGCCAATTCCGCCACGACTGCTTAGCACACGTAATGTATATATTTTACTACTTTTTTTTTTGATGTCAAGGGAATTTGATTTGGTAAGATAAAAATATCTTTTACTATGAATAATTAAAATAATGTTGGAGATAATAATTATGTCTTAAAAAATGATACATTAAAATCATATTTAGCAATACGAATATCAAACAATTTTTGTGAAACAATAAAGTAAATTCCAATTATTATTTATTAGAAACTCAGTCAATGTTAGATGAAAAAACTATAAATTCACCCTTGACAATACCTAAAAATGGTATTAAAATATTCACATATTCCTCGATAGCTCAATGGTAGAGCACACGGCTGTTAACCGTGGGGTTGTTGGTTCGAGCCCAACTCGGGGAGTTTTTTATTGGAAAAAATGAAATAATAGTATAAAAAAATTAGTGGAGATTCATCCACTAATTTTTTTATTTTTTATAGGATAATATAAACGATACACTCGATTTAAAGTGAGTATTATATTCAATATACATTTACCTGATATTTATAGATTCAATCGTTGTTTTAATATAGTGTGTATTTATATCCTAAATTCGATCTATCTTCCAAATTCGATCAGAATATTCACTAATTGCTCTATCAGCCGCGAAATTGCCGGAAGTAGCGATATTTGCTAAGGACATTTTATTCCATCTTAATGGGTCTTGATAACGTTTTACTGCTTCTTCATGAATCAATCGGTAGGAATCAAAATCAGCCAATACCATATAAGGGTCTCCACTACCATTTTGTCCAATTAAGTTAGAAGCTATATCATCAAATGATACGCCACCAACACCTCTTCGTAGTCTTTCTATAATTGAGCTTATCATAGGATTGGCATAATAATTTGAAGGATAATACCCATTTTGTTTCAGGGTTTCAACTTCATTTGTTCTTAATCCAAAGATTAAAATGTTATCATCACCTACGGATTCACATATCTCAACATTAGCTCCATCCATAGTTCCTAATGTGATAGCACCATTAATCATTAATTTCATATTACCAGTGCCGGATGCTTCTGTTCCTGCAAGTGAAATTTGTTCACTGATTTCAGCGGCTGGCATAAGCATCTCAGCTAAAGTTACTCTATAATCTTCTAAAAATACAACTTTTAGTTTTTCTGATATTTCTTTATCATTATTGATTTCGTTTGCTAGACTACAGATAAAACGGATGATTTGTTTTGCAAAATGATAACCAGGAGCTGCCTTCGCTCCGAATATAAATGTTCTTGGATAAAAATCCATGGATGGATTTTGCTTTAATGTATCATATAAATATAAAATGTGTAATGCATTTAATAATTGTCTTTTATATTCATGTAACCGTTTCACTTGAACATCAAATATGGAATTGGTGTTAAGCTTTATATTAGTGGATGACATTATATATTCAGCTAAACGTATTTTATTATCTTGCTTAATCCTAGCCAAATTATTTAATACTGCATTATCATCAGTAAATCGTAAGAGTGTTTGCAATTTATGGGGATTTGTTTCATATCCTGGACCAATTAGATCACTAATAAAATCACATAATTTTGGGTTGGACTGACATAACCAACGTCTCATGGAAAATCCATTGGTTACATTAGTAAATTTACTCGGGAATAAGGTATAATAATTGTTAAATAAACTGTTTTTAATTATATTAGAATGTATTTTTGATACACCATTTATAGTATAACATGTATAAACGCATAGGTTTGCCATATGAATTTGGTTGGAACCAATTACAGCCATTTGTGAAACCTTATTCCAGTCATTACATAAACCATAAAGGTGCATACACAACCGATTGTTTATTTCTTGTACAATTTGGTGTATACGAGGGAGTATTCTACTAAAAATATCTTGTGGCCATACCTCTAAAGCTTCACTCATTACGGTATGATTGGTATATGCGAAGGTTTTGGTGACTATATTCCATGCATCTTCCCAAGTGAATTTCCACTCATCTAATAATATTCTCATTAGTTCTGGAATTGCAAGGGCTGGATGGGTTTCATTAATATGAATAGCAACTTTATCTGCGAAATTATCCATAGTGTTATATAAAGCAATATGTTTTCTTATGATATCTTGAACAGAAGCGGATACTAAAAAGTACTGTTGTCTTAGGCGTAAACTTTTACCTTCAAAATGATTATCAGAAGGATAAAGCACATTGCTTATTACTTCAGCCATAGCCTTTTGTTCGACTGCATTCATATAATTACCTTGATTAAATTGTTTTATATCAAAACTTAAGTTTGTAGCACTCCATAAACGCAATAAACTAACACTAGTATTGTTATAGCCGGATATCATCATGTCATATGGAATTGCTAAAACAGAATTATAGTTATTATATTCTATCGTATGCTCATTATCCCAATGCTCAACTATTTGCCCATCAAATTTGACAGTAACAGCTTCATCAACTCTTGGGCTTAACCATACTTCACCACCATGTAACCATAGGTCTGGAAGTTCTGTTTGCCATCCATCAACAATCTTTTGTCTAAAGATACCAAATTCATATCTTATAGAATACCCATTGATGGGATAACCTAAGGAAGCAGCGGCATCTAAAAAACAAGCTGCTAATCGACCAAGTCCACCATTACCAAGTCCTGCATCTGGTTCACGGTCAAATACGCTATTAAAGTTATATCCTAATTCTTTTGTCGCTTCTTCAAATTCATCCAAAATACCAAGATTAAATAAATTATTTTTTAAGGACCTACCGATAAGAAACTCCATACACATATAATATACAGTTTTTGCTTCTTGTTTTCTTTGATTTGCAACAAATTCTCGTCTTGTTTCAATTAGCATTTCTTGTACAAGCATGACAGAAGCACGATAAAATTGTTCCATGGTAGCTTTCTCTGGAAGAACACCAAAATGATGTTCAAGCATTTTACAGATTCGTTCCTTTATTTCAGTTTTATTTAATGTTAATTTCATATAATAACCCCCAAAAATGTAGATTCACAATTGCCTAGATAGTATTATACTTTAATTTTTAGAAATTAAAGTTTTATATAAATTAATATATTGATCAGCAGAATTTTGCCAACAATAATTACTATCTAATGCTCTTTTTACTAGGGTTTCCCATTTATCTTTTAACTTATATACATCTTCAGCTCTTCTTACTGTTTTAATCAAATCATTTACATTATAATTTTTAAAGGTAAAACCATTTCCATTGTCATAGGAACAATCAAGAACAGTATCCTTTAATCCACCAGTTTCTCTAACAATAGGTATCGTTCCATATCTAAGTGCAATCATTTGAGACAAACCGCATGGTTCAGATTTTGATGGCATTAGAAATAGATCACTACCAGCATAAATTTTTCTTGCAATATCAGGGAAGAAACCAATTTTAACAGCCATTTTCCCAGGATATCTGTTGGCTAAATCCTGCAAAAATCTTTCGTTTATGGTATCACCTGTACCAAGTATTATCATCTGAGACTTGTTACATAATATATCTTCAGCAGCTTCGCGTACTAAATCAAATCCTTTATTATCCACTAGCCTTGAGACCATTCCAATTAAAGGTATGGTTTCATCAGTTGGTAAATTGAATAGTTTTTGCAAAGCAGTTCGATTTTGGGCCTTACCGGATATATCATTAGCACTATAGTTATTAAAAATACATTCATCTGTTTCAGGATTATATTTATCTGTATCAATTCCATTGATAATACCGGTTAATTTGCATACATTATTTTTTAGTATTTCATCTAATCCGTTACTATAATATGAGTCTAGAATTTCTTCTGAATAAGTTGGACTTACTGTAGTTATTTTATCAGCGGTTACAATAGCTGACTTCATCAGATTTATACATCCATGATATTCTAGATCACTTACTTGATCTGCTCTTAATCCTATAACATCAGTATAGAAGTTTAAGCTAAATTGGCCTTGATAGATGATGTTATGAATTGTGAATACTGTTTTAATATTTTGATATTTTTTAATCTCATCGTATAATAATTTTTTATAAGTTGGAATTAAGGCTGTATGCCAATCATTCGCATGTATTACATCGGGATGAAAATTAATATATTGAAGCATTTCTAGTACAGCTTTTGAGAAAAAGGCAAATCGTTCACCGTCATCATAGTGGCCATAAATCCCATTTCGCTTAAAATAATACTCATTATCTAGTAAATAATATATGGTACCGTCTATGTGTGCTTCAAATAAACCACAATATTGATGTCTCCAACCAAGATGAACTGTAAAATTTGTAATATATTTGGCTTTCACTCTCATATTGTCTGGTATGTCTGAATAGAAGGGGAGTACTACCCGGCAATTGACTAACTTTTCTTTAATTTTTTGTGGTAATGAGCCAGCCACATCACCTAACCCACCCGTTGCAATAAATGGATTTGCTTCACCTACAGCATAAAGAACATTCATAAATTTACCTCCAGACACTGACATTAAACATAGCTACCTTTACTTATATAAATAGGGTGTAATTCATAACCCGTAAGTATTCGACTATCCTTAAAAGTTACATTCTTATCAGCTAAAACATAATTTAAATTCACATTTTCACCAGTTGTACAATCTTTCATTAATATAGAATTACTAATTTTTGAGCCTTTTCCTATTTTTACTCCACGAAATAAGATACTATTTTCAACTTCACCTGCAATAATGCATCCATCTGCAATTAAGCTATTTGAAACCTTTGCTGTCTCTTCATATCTTGCAGGTATCGCATCTAAGACCTTCGTATAGATTGGACCGTGCTTAAAAAATAGTTCGTTTCTTATATTTGGATTCAGTATATCCATATTTGCATAAAAGAAATCACACATATTATTAATTTTTCTAATATGTCCACTAAATTTCCAAGCAACTATTTTGTAATTCGATAACTTCTTTTGTAAGATGTCTTTTTCCAAATCGTCATAATTATGAGCCATAGCATCTTCGATTAAGTTAATAAGCAGATTTTTTCTTAGTATCCACATATTTGTTCCTATGTGACTAGGTTCGTTTGTCGACTGTTTTATAAGAATATCAGTTACTTCGCTTGTCTTTGATAATGTGTAAACCGTCTGATTTGTCATAGTGGAATGAGAGTTGTTGTAATAACAAATAAGTGTAATATCTGCTTGCGTGTTGATATGAAATTGAAGTGGTTTTCGCCAATCTAAATTACATAAAATATCACAATCCGTTAGAAAAATATAATCATTTTTTGATTTTTTTATATAATCTAAAATTCCACTTATAGCTTCAACTTTATTTTTATAAATACCTGCTGATAAACGGCTAAAGGGAGGGAAAATAAATAAACCATCTCTTTTTCGAGATAAGTCCCACTCCTTACCGGAACCAAGATGTTCTAATAAAGATTGATAATTGCTTTTTGCAACTACACCAACACTTGTAACGCCAGAATTATGCATATTAGACAATGCAAAATCGATTAAACGATATCTACCACCATATGGAACTGCACCCATCGTTCTACTATTTGTTATTTCGTGCATTTCTTCATCATGCATATTAGAAAAGATAATTCCAGTTGCATTTGTACTCATGTTATCACCTCTATTATTTCATTTTCAATCATACTATTATCTGTTATAACAGCGCCTGTTCTTATCTGAATGTTTTTTCCGATAACGATAATCTGATCAGTTACTTTGGATTCAGTTTTTGTGTGATTATTTTCTTCCTGTATGGCATTTTCACCAATTATGGCATTTTCACCAATTACGGCATTTTCACCAATTATGACATTTTCATCGATGATGCATTTATAAATACAAGCCCCTTTTTTTATGTGAGCCCCAGGCATAATGACGGAATTTTTAATAGAAGCTCCAGGTTCAATAATAACTCCATTAAAAATAATGGAAGTATCAACATGTCCATATATGGTGCAACCTCCAGACATTATTGTATTTATTACATTTGCTTCATCTGAAATATAGTGGGGTGGCATGATTGGACTTCTAGCATAGATTTGCCAGTCTGTATTCGTTGAAATAATATTTTCTGTTAATGTAATTAGATCCATATTGGATTCCCATAGACTTTCGATGGTTCCAACGTCCTTCCAATAACCGTCAAATGGATATGCGTATAATTTTTGATTTGCATTTAACATTGCAGGAATAATATTTTTACCAAAGTCATTAGATGATGTTTCATCTTGATCGTCTTGTTCTAAAAATTCTTGCAGAATACTCCAATTAAAGATATAGATACCCATAGAGGCTTTTGTACTTTTGGGAACTTTCGGTTTTTCTTCAAATTCATAAATACTATCGTCATCTCGAGTATTCATAATACCAAAGCGTGAAGCATCTTTTTCATCAACATTGATTACAGCAATCGTGCAATCTGCATTTTTTTCTTTATGAAATTCCAGCATTTTGGAATAATCCATCTTATAAACATGATCTCCAGATAAGATTAAGACATAAGTAGGATCATATTGTTTTATAAAAGGAATGTTTTGCATTATGGCATTTGCAGTTCCTTTATACCAATCAGAGTTTTGACGTTTCTGGTAGGGAGGAAGTATATGGACACCACCTTCAATTAAGTCCAAATCCCAAGGTTGTCCGTTTCCAATATAATCATTTAATTCTAGTGGTTGGTATTGGGTTAATACACCTACTGTGTCTATTCTTGAATTTACACAGTTTGATAAGGTAAAATCAATGATTCGATACTTACCACCAAAAGGTACTGCAGGTTTTGCACGCTCTTTCGTTAATACACCTAACCGGCTACCTTCACCACCAGCTAATAGCATAGCGATACATTCTTTTTGCATGTTTATACTCCTTACAATGTAATAATTAAAGATAAGACACACATAAAAAACTTATAATTAAGCTTTTTAATTTAGGAAAATATATAAATTATAAATTGAAAAAATCAGCAATCTATCTTGAATAATTTACTAAAAAAGTAATAATCCTATAAAATACGACTTAATTTTCTAACATCTTTTTATAGAATTCCGTGTTTGGATATTTTTTATTACAATTTAACGAAAATCAATTTCGTATATCACTGGAAAAAATCAAGGTTTTTTTAACAAAATTACCATTATATGGCATAATATTAAAGGCTGAAAATAAGAAGTTGAAACTAGTTATACGAATTAAGATGTAGGATTTGAGATATAGGAAAAAAGATATAGAATTATGATATAGGATTTAGTTATAGGATTAAGAACTAGGAATTAGGATGAAGGAATTAAGAAATAGGATTTAAAGATATAGAATTATGAAATAGAAAGTAAGATATAGAATTAAAATAGGAATCAAGATATAGAAAAACAAATTAAGAAATAGGAATTAAGACATAGAAGTTAAGAAATAG
>JARBTX010000022.1 GCA_029239975.1 Anaerocolumna sp. | reverse complement strand
TATGTTGATAGTGTTGTCAGTAATGATCAATCTAGAGCAGCTACTATCGAAAATGACTGGGCAAAAAATGCAGATGAAATTGCAACATATCTTTCAAAAATAAATCCTTACCTTGATAAAGCAGTACTGCAAAATCTCTTGATTAATCAATTAGGAATGACAAAAGATGAAATACTACGTCGTATAAGCAATCAATATGTAGCAGATATATATCAGTATGATTTTATTGAATATCATGCTTTGATGATTGCAGATATAATTTGGAGTGGTTTAATATCACAATTTTATCGTTAATATTCTAGTTTCATTCTAAATGCCATCACTTATTCCATTTTACGACATATATTATAGTACAGTGGAATCGTAAATGGAGGAGTATTATGGAAGGTAAAAAGGAATTTTTTAATGCTTCCTGTGTTAACCTTAAAGTGGTTTTAACAGTCAGAGCTGGAGACCAAGCTGGCTGTGTATATAAAATAGAAGAATTTTGTCTTGCATGCTATGAATCAAAAGTGATTTGTTATGGTAATCCAAATAATCCTTTTTTAGATGGTATTCGTGCGTGTTCAAATGACGGTGGACAATATGCAGAAGTTGATCTTCAAGTAAACAAATGCGGTTGTACTCTAGATAAGCTTTTAAATAAGCATAACAAAATTATCTTCTTAAGTGCAGGTCCAGCACTGGCTGTAACATCCGCTCATTGTAAATTATAAAATTAATAAAATATATGTACTCTGTGTAGAAATATACTGTGTGATTAATAACACGATTTAATTTTTATATCAATACATTAAAAATAACCACAATAAACGAAATACTATTTTAGTTTATTGTGGTTATTTATTATGGTTATTTATTATGAAATTTATTGCGATATTTATTATGATATTTATTATGATAGTTACTGTGATATATTAATGGTAACTTTATATTGTTATCTAATAGTAATTGATTGAATCTATATATTATAGTTATCTAATAGTTATTAATTGAATCTATATATTATAGTTATCTAATAGTTATTAATTGAATCTATACATTATAGTTATCTAATAGTTATTATTTGAATCTATATATTATAGTTATCTAATAGTTATTAATTGAATCTATATATTATAGTAATCCTTTAAAATGAAACGAATCATTCTTACTAAGTAAATCTAGATTCTTTACAAAAACTTACATCAATATAAATTTTTTACTTTGAAATCCTTTTCTGCTTCTCTTCTTTGATCTTTTTTTGCTATATCTTCACGTTTGTCGTAGAGTTTTTTACCCCTAGCTAGACCTATTTCTACTTTAACTAAGCTTCCTTTTAAGTACACGGTAAGTGGCACAACCGTATAACCTTTTTGCGCCACTTTACCCATAATCTTATTAATCTCATAATTATGAAGTAATAATTTTTTAATTCTTAATGGATCCTTATTAAATATATTACCTTTTTCATATGGGCTGATATGCATGTTGTAAACAAAAACTTCTCCATTCTCGATTCGAATGTAAGACTCTTTTACACTACATTTACCCATTCTTAAGGATTTTACTTCGGTTCCATGAAGTACGATTCCTGCTTCAAAGGTATCTTCAATAAAAAAGTCAAATCTAGCTTTTTTATTGTTTGCAATCATTTTTATACTGTCTTTTGCCATATATCCTCCCGTTATTCTTCAAGCGGCCATGCATCTACAATCTCAAAATCAATTGTACGTAATAACTTATCCGTTGCTACTACCTCTACCTTAACTTTTTCACCTAATTTAAAGGTTTTTCTGGTATGCTCTCCGATTAAAGTATAATGTTGTTCATCATAAATATAATAATCATCTTGCATTTCTGATAATCTTACCATACCTTCTACTGTGTTTGGTAGTTCAACATACATCCCCCAATTTGTTATACCAGATATAACACCTTCAAAGGTTTCACCTATAAAGTTGCTCATATATTCAACCTTTTTAAGCTTTTCAACATCTCTTTCTGCATCATCTGCTCGTCTTTCCGTAATACTTGATTGTCTAGATACATCAGGTAGTAATTTACTATAATGATTTAATCTCTTTTCATTCATTTTACCACGTAAATTCTCTTTAATGATACGATGAATTTGGAGATCCGGATAACGTCTAATTGGCGATGTGAAATGGCAATAATATTTTGTTGCTAACCCAAAATGTCCATCACTGGATGCCGTGTAATGTGCTCGTTTCATGGAACGTAAGGTCAAACGACTAATTAATGCCTCTTCTGGTGTACCATCAATTTTTAATAATAATTTTTGAAGTTCTTTTGGATGAATTTCATCCTGACTGATTTTAATGCTATACCCAAAGTTATTAATGAATATGCCTAATTGCTGAATTTTCTCTGAATCCGGATTCTCATGACTTCTATAAACAAAAGGAATCTCTTGCCAGAAGAAATCTTCTGCAATCGTTTCATTCGCAAGAAGCATAAAATCTTCTATAATCTTAGTAGCTTTGTTCCGTTCATATGGTTTGATATCGACAGGTTTACCTTCTTTATCAAGAATAATCTTGCTTTCTGGAAAATCAAAATCGATGGAACCACGTTTTCTACGTTTTTCTCTAAGAATATCCGCTAATTCAAGCATTGTTTCAAACATAGGTACCAATTCTTTATATTCATTTATTACTTCTTCGTCGCGATCTTCTAGTATCTTCTTAACATTTGTATATGTCATTCTTCGATCAACGTTAATTATTGTTTCAGCTATCTCATGTCCAACTACGTTACCCTTATCATCTACATCCATAAAACAACTTAATGCAAGTCTATCGACCCCAGCATTTAAAGAACAGATACCATTGGATAATTTATGTGGTAACATTGGTATTACTCGGTCTACTAAATAGACACTAGTTCCTCTTTTTAGCGCTTCTTTATCAAGTGGAGAATTCTCAGTAACATAATTTGTAACATCCGCAATATGAACTCCTAAACGATAGATATTACCTTCTCTTGATATAGTAATGGCATCATCTAAGTCTTTTGCATCTTCACCATCTATGGTTACAGTTTGCAAATTTCTAATATCTTTTCGACCGATCATATCATTTTCTGCAATTTCTTCCGGTACAGATTCTACTTGATGCATAACTTCTTCTGGAAATTCCACTGGTAAATTGTAAGCCATTATTACGGAAACAATATCTACTCCAGGGTCATTCATATGACCAAGAATTTCTAACACTTTTCCTTCTGGGTTACGATCTTTATCACCATAATCTGTTATTTGAACTACTACCTTGTGCCCAGTGACTGCTCCTTTTGTGTGTTCCTTTGGAATAAATATATCTTTACCGAATTTTTGATTATCTGCTATTACAAAACCAAAATTCTTACTTTTTTCAAAGGTACCTACAATCGTCGTATTGCTTCTATCCAGAACCTTAATAACTTCGCCTTCTCTACGTTTTCCAGTTTTATCTTTTTTAACTGAAACCATAACTTTGTCGTTATGAAGAGCACCCTTAGTTGCATTTTCGGGAATAAAAATATCTTCATCTTCGCCTTCCACTATAACAAATCCAAAGCCACGTTGAGTTCCAGAAAAGGTACCGGTTTTAGTATTTGCCGAAGCAAGTTTATACTTTCCAGTTATATCTTGCTCTATTTTACCATCCAGTTGTAACTCAGCTAAGACATCACGCAAATCTTGTTTTTCATCTCTTGGTACCTGTAGGATTGTTGATATCTCTTTGAATTTCATTGGTTGATATTCTTTGCTATTTATAAAATCCAAAAGAACTTTTTTCTTTTCTTCCATAATAATTCTATCCATGTTGCCTCCAAATCTTCAAGTTTTGCACTTGAATATCATATATCATTTGCATTTTGTAAAATATCTTAACAAATAGTGGTAATAAATGGTTAGTCTAATAAATTGACACTTAATGATAATACGATAAATACAATCGATATATGATTTACCTATAATTTAGTATACCATAATTCTCCTATAATTAATACATTTATTAGATGAAAAGTCAATTATGAATTATAAAATATCTAAATAAAATCATATAATAAATTTCTTAATTAATACTTAGCATTAAAAAAGTGTCATAAGCCGCCATTCAATATTAAGAATCTAATCTTATTATTTGTAGTTGCGTAATATCTTATGACACTATAATCTATATGATATAAAATATAATTGGTTCATTTGCTATAGTTAGGAAAATAATAAAAATCTAAACAAAATTTTTAATACTACCTTTATTATCAAATTAAAAGCTCAATAATTAAAACATATGAAAAAAGAATATATCATTTAATTTGAATGTATTATTTATATTCGAATATATTATTTATATTTGACACTATTATTTATATTCCAAAATATTATTTATAAAATATTATTTATAATATATTATTTATTGTTCACTGTTCAGATTCTCTAACTGACTTGCATGTTTTTTAAAGAAATCAATCTTCGGCTCTAAAAACTTTAGTTTATGATTCTCTTTGTCGTCCATTAACTCATAGATACTTAAGAAAATATTGTTCCAGTCCCACATCTTCGAATCTAGATTTAAATATTCACGAACCATCTCACATCCAAACGGAGCTATAGAATGAAGTAATATAACAGCAGTTTTTGCTGCATGAAATGAGTCAACTAATACTTGTTTTCTAAGTTCATTATTTCCATTGGTTTCTGCATCACGCATATTATTTACCCAATATTTATTCATATTACGAATATAGGTATCTAGAACATAAGTTAAACTATGAAATTCATGATTAAACATGTGTTTTTCAAATGTAAGAATCGCTTCTTCGGATTCATCAAGAATTGACTGACTTATTGTTCCATAAGGAATTTTACAATCAAAATAACTCTGTGCTGTATAAAAGCAAGAACGAATTAATCGATTTAAAACATTTGTTAACAAATTACCTTCTTTTAAAACAATGTCCACGCCAACTCTTTCTTCTTTTGGTAAATATACCTGTGGTTGGAAACTTACACTCTTTGTAGATAATCCTAAACTTAGAAAATGAATTCTTAGTTGTTCTGGTGTATAGAATTCAAGAAGATCTTTTGCCATAGGTGGTTTTATTTCAGAACTACTACTTGCCTTTTTATCCATAAATAAAATATGGCGGTTTGCAATTAAATGTGGTAATGGCATATCTTCATTTATTTCATCTTTTATTTCGATGTCTGTCTCAAGTTTTTTTGTATTCTTGTTATCATAAAATAAAGCTTCAAACATTGCCATTTCTGCAATTCCATAAAAATAAATATTATCTTCACCTATAAACTGATAAACGAGTGCATCCTTATCATTCCACCAATTCTTCCATTCACTAGTATCTTTGCCTTCACCCTCTAAGTAGGTTCTTGTAAAGGAAATTGGAGCCCATAAGGATTCTGGCCAAACCCAAAAAGTCAGATTTTTCACATCATCAACATCTGGTACCTTAACACCCCATTCAATATTTCCAGATAAACGAAAAGGCACCAGAGTTTTACCTGTTCGAAAGAATATATTGTTTTTAGAAAATACTTCTCTTGCTTTATCTCTATCGTCTAAATTATCAAACACAAAAGTAACCGATGCTTTATTCTCTTCTGAGATTAAAGAATGTTTTGGAAGTTGTGTTTCAATTTCAGGTAACTCTTCTAAAAACTTTTTCTTTACATAAATATAAGGTGGTTTTAGAAACTCTTCAATTGTATTAATGATGTATTTTCTAGTATTCGTTGATTTTCTTAAGTAATCCATTCTCTTCTGTAAATATTTATTCCAATCTTCCAATTTAAAATACCAATTAATAACATCTCTTACTTCTGGTGTTTTACCAGATAAGGTACTCTTTGGGTTTATTAGTTCACTTGGCATATATTGATGTCCCAAAGAACATTCATCTGCATAAGCTTTATCAGAAGAACAACCTTCAATTGGACAGCTACCAACAACCTGTCTTCCGTTTAAGAAAACCTTAAAATCTGGATCATAAAATTGTGGAG
Source organism: Anaerocolumna sp. (assembly GCA_029239975.1). Taxonomy (GTDB): domain Bacteria; phylum Bacillota; class Clostridia; order Lachnospirales; family Lachnospiraceae; genus Anaerocolumna. Next base: position 45,524 of record JARBTX010000022.1, on the reverse strand, counting down.
TAGATAACTTAGTCAAAAATCCCTGTTCATACAAAGTATCAAATACTTCTTCTGAAACTTGTTTATGAACTTCTCCAGCATGCCCAAGTGCAGATGCACCATATAAATTTAAACTAATTCCGTAATCATCTAATGTTTTTTTCTGAAGCAAATGATTTTTCTCTACATACTCTTCAATGGATCCAAGTGTTTCACCATTTTCCTTTAATTTACGATAACTCTCTAAAATAGGAGATCCATAACAATCTGTTCCTGAAACAAAAATTACATTCTCTTCTCCTATTCTATCTCTTAAGAATCTAGTAAATGTATCCGCATGAACAAAAACCCCTCCGATATGACCAAAATGTAACTCTTTATTACCATATGGCATTCCGGCTGTTATTACTGCTCTTTTAGGAAACTTGGGTCTGTTCAATTTTAATTTTTCTAATTTACTAACATAATTCGTATTTTCACGAATTTTATCATCTTTCATAACAACACCTAACCTTTCATAAATTAAATTGTTATTTTTATTTAAATATCTATTTGTAGTACTTTATTATTCGTAAACTCTCTATCAAAATCGTTATTAAATATTAATAATACTTTTTTTGGTAACTCCTATAGATGTTCTTTAGTTTGGAACATTTAAATAAATATTAACTTTATTATTGGATTTTTAAATTAAAGATTATTACAATTTTTAGGACTTTAAATTATTGATTATTACAACTTTAAGGACTCTAATTTATAATTTTTAGGACTTTAATTAAAAGATTATTACAATTAGGAAACTTTATTATTAAAGATTATCTCTAGTTTGGGACATAAAAAAAACACCTCCTACAAAATTATCTGTAGGGGCGAATTCATTCGCGGTACCACCCTATTTTATTAATATGTCACCATATTAATCTCATCGAGTACAATAATACTCTAGTTCTGTAACGTGAACAAACGTCATATCATCACTTAATTAATTAAGATCCGTATGAGGCTCCGAGGCTTGTTTCATTTAATATTTTGTTACTCCTTCTCAGCACCTGGAGTTCTCTGTAAATAAAATAAAAAATTACTCTTCTCTTCATAGCTTTTACTTTTTTCCTAGTATATTCAATTTTTTTCTAATTGTCAATATTAATCTATATCAATCAATTTAATTAATAAATAATATAATTATAATAATAATTATATTATGCCATAATGATATATAATTAATCAGCTCTAATAATCAATAATTACAAATAATCCATCATTTCTAATAATCCGTCATTTCTAGTAATCAATCATTTCGAATAATCAATCAATTCGAATAATCATTCAGTTCAAATAATCAATCAGTTCAAATAATCATTCATTTCAAATAATCATTCATTTCAAATAATCATTCAGTTCAAATAAACAATCCGCTATAAAATAGTTTCTCTTTATATTTTATCTATGAGTAAAAAAAGCACTCCACAAATGCAGAGTGCTTTTACTAATTCAAATTAGATTAAATTAAATTAAGTACTACGGATAGAACAATAAAACCAACTGCAAGCCACTTTGTAGATTTCTCCAAAGCACCTTCCATAGAACGTCCTTTATTCTTACCCCAATATGTTTCAGCTACACCACTTATTGAACCTGATAGTCCTGCTGATTTGCCTTCCTGCATTAAAACAATAACAACTAAGGCGATACATACTATAATGTAAACAATAGTCACGATTGCTCTTAAAATATCCATCATCACACCTCCTGCAACTTCAAAGGTAATTCTAACATACAATTCTTTAGAATTCAACAACTATTTTGTACAAGCATACAATATCTGTAAAATAATAAGTATACTACTTTTTTATATAAACACTCATAAGTTTAATTTAGTCAAAAAATCTTGTTCTAAACTAAACTTATGAAAATCATTTATGATTATAAATTCCAATTAATTATAAGATTCATTAATTGCATCCATTAACTGAGATTATTTAATTAATAAAGATTTACCTGTCATTTCAGAAGGTTGTTCCATACCCATAATTTCAATTAAAGTTGGTGCGATATCAGCTAAACATCCACCTTCTCTTAATTTATACTCTTTATCATAGTTTACTAAGATAAATGGTACTTCATTGATTGTATGAGCTGTGAATGGTTCACCAGTTGTATAATCGATAAGTTGTTCTGCATTACCATGGTCAGCACAGATAAACATTGTTCCATCTACAGAAAGTAATGCTTCATAAGCCATACCAACACATTGATCTACTGCTTCAATCGCTTTAACTGCTGCTGAAAGAATACCTGTATGACCAACCATATCAGGGTTAGCAAAGTTAACTACAATTACATCATATTTATCTGATTTAATTGCTTCAACTAAATTCTTTCCTACATCAAATGCACTCATTTCAGGTTGTAAGTCATAAGTTGCAACTTTTGGAGAATTAACTAATATTCTTTCTTCACCTTTGTTTGGTACTTCTACTCCACCGTTAAAGAAGAAAGTAACGTGAGCATATTTTTCAGTTTCAGCAAGTCTTAGTTGAGTCATATTATGTTCAGCTAAGAATTCACCAAAGGTGTTCGTAATAGAAACCTTGTGGAATGCTACAATTTTATTAGGTATTGTAACATCATATTCGGAAAAGCACACATATGTTAAATTCATTCTGCCTTTTTCTCTTGCAAAACCTGCAAACTCGTCATCACAGAATGCTCTAGTGATTTCTCTAGCACGATCAGGTCTAAAGTTAAAGAAAATTACAGAATCATTTTCATTAATGGTTGCTACTGGTTTTCCATTTTCTAATATTACAGTTGGAATAACAAATTCATCGTTTATCTCAGCTTTATAGGAAGTAGCGATTGCTTCCACTGCATCTTCAGCAGTTTGACCTTCACCCATAGCCATTGCACGATATGCTTTTTCAACTCTGTCCCATCTATTATCACGATCCATTACATAGTAACGTCCCATAACAGAAGCAACTTTTCCTACTCCGATTTCCTTCATTTTTGTTGTTAAATCTTCAACAAATCCTTTACCAGATGTAGGAGCTGTATCTCTACCATCTAAGAATGCATGAACATACACATTAGAGACACCTTCTCTTTTAGCCATTTCTAATAAACCATATAGATGAGTAATATGGCTATGAACACCACCATCGGATAATAAACCATATAAATGTAAGCTAGATCCACTCTTTTTACAATTTTCCATTGCCTGTAATAATGTTGTATTTTTAAAGAAATCCCCATCTTGAATTTCTTTTGTTATCCTAGTTAATTCTTGATATATAATTCTTCCAGCACCCATATTTAAATGGCCTACTTCAGAATTACCCATCTGTCCTTCTGGTAAACCAACTGCCATACCACTTGCATATCCTTTTACACATGGATATTCTGTCATAAGTTTTCTTATGTTAGGGGTATTTGCTTGTTGTACTGCATTACCTTCTTTTTTTTCATTTAATCCATAACCATCTAATATCATTAAAACTGTAGGTTTTTTACTCATAATATTACTCCTTTATCGTTATTACGTAGGTAAATGCAAGTTAACTTTTTCTTTAATCTACGAATTAAGTTAATAATCTTTCTTTACCACAAAATCTTAGATGTGGTTATGCACCACACCTAAGATAAATAAATAGGAACTATTTATAATTAACAATTTTACCAAAATCAGGTTTTAAGCTTGCACCACCAACTAATCCACCGTCAATATCTGGTTGAGTGAATAATTCGTTAGCAGATGCAGCTGTTACGCTACCGCCGTATTGAATACGGATTGCTTCAGCAGTAGCTTGATCATAGATTTCAGCAATACAATCACGAATTGCTTTACATACTTCTTGAGCTTGTTCCGTTGTTGCAACTTTACCAGTTCCGATAGCCCAAATTGGTTCATATGCGATCACTGCAGTTTTTGCTTGATCACTAGTAACACTTAAGAAAGCAATTTTGATTTGTTGACGTATAAAATCAATTGTAACACCTTGTTCTCTTTGAGTAAGAGATTCACCACAACAAATAATTGGTGTGATTCCGTGTTCAAATGCTTTTAATACTTTTTTATTTACTGTAACATCAGTTTCCGCAAAGTATTCTCTTCTTTCAGAATGTCCAATAATTACATATTTTACACCAATATCTGTTAACATATTAGGAGCTATTTCACCAGTATATGCACCATTTTCTTCAAAATGCATGTTTTCTGCACCGATTTGAATGTTTGAGCCTTTTGCTGCCTCAATAGCTGTTGTTAATGATATAGCAGGAACACAAAATACTACATCAGCATCTTCTGTTGCTACCAAAGGTTTTAATTCATTGATTAAAGTAACTGTCTCGCTAGGAGTTTTGTTCATTTTCCAGTTACCTGCAATAATTTTCTTACGCATAATAATTCTCCTTTAACCTTGAGCATTTCCTTCTTATTTGTCGTTTGCTGCTGCAACACCAGGTAACTCTTTACCTTCTAAGAATTCAAGAGAAGCTCCACCACCAGTAGAAATGTGAGTCATTTTATCGCCATATCCTAAAATATTAACAGCTGCTGCTGAATCTCCACCACCGATAATCGTTGTAGCATCAATTTCAGCTAAAGCTTTCGCTACTGCAATAGTACCTTTTGCAAAGTTAGACATTTCGAATACACCCATAGGTCCGTTCCAAACTACTGTCTTAGCATCTTTGATAGCATCTGCATAAAGTTCACGAGTCTTTTCTCCGATATCTAAGCCTTCCCATTCAGGTTCAATTTCACCACGGTTTACTGTCTTGTATTCTGCATCATTAGAGTATTCTTTAGAAACTACTGTATCAATAGGAATTAATAATTTAACACCCTTCTTCTCAGCTTTTTCCATCATTTCTCTAGCATAGTCAAGATAATCAGCTTCAAGTAAAGATAAACCAACTTCTTCTCCTAATGATTTCATGAAGGTATAAGCCATACCACCACCGATAATTAGTGTGTCAACTTTATCTAATAAATTGTTGATTACTGAGATTTTACCAGATACTTTAGATCCACCTAAAATTGCTACAAAAGGTCTCTTTGGATTATTTACTGCGTTTCCTAAGAATTCGATTTCTTTTTGCATTAAATATCCTACAACTGCTGTATCAACATATTTTGTAATACCTACATTAGAACAATGTGCTCTATGAGCTGTTCCAAATGCATCATTTACAAATACATCACAAAGAGAAGCTAAATCTTCACTGAATGTATCAATATTCTTAGTTTCTTCTGCTCTATAACGAGTATTTTCAAGAAGAACTATGTCTCCTTCATTCATAGCTGCAACAGCTGCTTTCGCATTGTCACCAACAACTGTAGCATCAGCAGCAAAATTTACTGGTTGACCTAATAATTCTGCTAAACGAATTGCAACAGGAGCTAAAGATAATTCAGGTTTTGGTTCTCCCTTTGGTTTTCCAAGGTGAGAGCAAAGAATAACTTTTCCACCATCGTTAACTAATTTTTTAATAGTAGGAAGGGCTGCTACAAGACGATTCTCGTCAGTAATTCTTCCTTCTTGTAAAGGAACATTAAAATCACATCTTACTAATACTCTTTTACCTTTTACATTAATATCATCAACTGATTTTTTATTTAGCATATGCGTGACTCCTTTCGGTATGTTTGCAACATTTCTTCTTAATATGTTTGCAACATCAGCCATTTCATAATTAGTGGCTTTATTATTAAAAAGTCCGGTCAGTGTAAGTCAAGGAGGGTTCGGTAAACGTTCCCAGGCTTGTTTACAAAGACCGGACCCATTAAGGATCAATATTAATTAATTTTTGTTGATAACAATTTTTTCAAATTATGCTAATTCAGCAAAGTATTTGATTGTTCTTACCATTTGGCTTGTGTAAGAATTTTCATTGTCATACCAAGCAACAACTTTAACTAAAGTCTGTCCATTACCAAGATCAGTAACTTTTGTTTGAGTTGCATCAAATAATGAACCAAAAGTAATTCCGATGATATCAGAAGATACTAATTCTTCTTCAGTGTAACCAAAAGAAGCAGAAGCTGCTGCTTTCATAGCTGCATTAACATCAGCTTTAGTTACTTTACCTTCAACAACTGCAACTAATTCAGTTGTAGAACCTGTTGGAACTGGAACTCTTTGTGCAGCACCGTCTAATTTACCAGCTAATTCTGGAACAACAAGACCGATAGCTTTAGCAGCACCAGTTGAGTTAGGAACGATATTGCAAGCAGCTGCACGAGCTCTTCTTAAATCTCCCTTTGGATGTGGTCCGTCAAGAGTCATTTGATCGCCAGTGTAAGCATGAATTGTAGTCATGAAACCTTTTACTACTGGAGCTAATTTATTTAAAGTTGCTGCCATAGGAGCTAAACAGTTTGTTGTACAAGAAGCTGCAGAAATGATTGTATCTTCAGCTTTTAATGTTTCTTCATTTACGCTGTAAACGATAGTTGGAAGATCATCACCAGCTGGAGCAGAGATAACTACTTTTTTAGCACCTGCATTGATGTGAGCTTGTGATTTATCTTTAGATACGAAGAAACCAGTACATTCAAGTACTACGTCTACTCCTAGTTCTCCCCATGGAAGATCTTTAGGATCTCTTTGAGCATAGATTTTAATTTCTTTTCCGTCAACTACGATAGAATCTTCTTTCGCTTCAACTGTGTCACCTTTTGCATATCTACCTTGAGCTGAATCATATTTTAATAAGTGTGCAAGCATTTTAGGGTTTGTTAAGTCGTTAATTGCTACAATTTCATAACCTTCAGCACCAAACATCTGTCTGAATGCAAGACGTCCAATACGTCCAAAACCATTAATTGCTACTTTTACTGCCATGATAATAAATTCCTCCTAATTGTTAAATTTTATAATATGCTGCCTTATTCAACTTTTAAAAAGTCTTATTTCATAACGAAATAAATGGACGGACAGCTATTAATCTTTTAATGATTGACAAAATTTTCTCAAACACTATCTTATTTTACCTTTTTTAGATAAAAATATCAAGTAGTAAAATATAAATTCATGGAATTTAATAGAACGAACATATTTCAATTATACAAATACATTTCTTTGTGCAAATTAACTGTAAATTTTCTCCATTTACGAATACTATGTATTTCATTGAAACATGCAATAACCAAGTCATAAAGAAATAATAAACATTCGTTCAATATCTTAATCTACTTCTTTTATAAAAGTTAATAACTATAGTGTATATAGCGGCAATTAGCCGCCATACACCATAATTTTAAAGCTACTTTTATCGCATTTGCATACCTTGTGCTTGGCTTTGTGCTTGGCTTTGTGCTTGACCTTGTTGACCAGCTTGTTGTCCTTGTTGTTGTCCAGCTTGGCTACCCATCATAGAATCTCCTGTTTGATTAACAAAATTTTTAACAGTCATGATTTCATCTTGAGTTGCTTGTTGTGCTGGTTGATAATAGTTTTTACTTTTTGCAATTGTATATAATTCATATTGACATGTTTCAGCTTCATTACGCATTTGTTGTAATGTTTGTCTTAATTCATGATTTTCTGTTTGAACTATCATGTCACTTAGACTTTTTAAACTTGCGTTAATTGAATTTAAGGCATCTGTTACCATTGCTTGCTCGTTCATAAGGTTCCCTCCTATTTAAGAAATTGGATTAATGTTTGCTTTTTCTGGTCTGAGGATTGAGCTTCTTTTTGGAAGAATTGTTTTACATAAGGGTCTGTACAATGTTCTGAATAAGTCTTGTATTTTTCCTTATTAGTTTCACCAAAAAGCAAAAGATGTCTTAAATTTTGTAATTCCATTGTGGATAATCCGCTATTCATATTATGTCCTCCTTTTTTTTCTTATGAAATAAGATAATAAGGAATGCACAAAGCATTTATCATTATCTGTTCTTATTATCTCAAAGGAGTTATTATATTATGCAGTACATTACATATAAAAGATTGTCAAAAATTAGATCAATTTACCAATTACTTAATTCTTAAAAACGTTCATAAAGTTCTTCATATAATTTTGCTGAATTATACCATGAAAAATCTTTCTCCATACCTCGATCTATTAATTTATTCCACTCTCTTTTTTTATTAAAATAAATACTTTTTGCATAACGAATAATGGATAACATCTCATGTGCATTATAATTACTAAAGCTAAATCCTGTTCCGGAACTTTCGAATTCATTAAAAGCATCTACCGTATCGCGTAAACCACCAGTTTCTCTAATAATAGGTACTGTACCATAACGTAAACTAATAATTTGACTTAAGCCACATGGTTCAAATAAAGATGGCATTAAAAATGCATCCGATGCAGCATAAATTTTGTGTGCTTTTTCATCGGAATAATAGATATTTGCAGATACTCTATCACTGTATTTCCAAGCAAAATGACGGAATAAATGTTCATATTTTTGTTCCCCTGTACCTAAAACAACAAGTTGTGTATCTTCTGAACACAATTCTTCTATAACATAATCAATTAAATCAAAACCCTTTTGATCCGTTAACCTTGAAACAATTCCAATCATAAATTTTTTATCATTTACTTCTAATCCTAATTCTTGTTGAAGTGCTCTTTTATTCTTTATTTTTTCTTTTCTAAAATTCTTCCTATTATAGGTATGATAAATGAATGGATCCGTTTGTGGATTGTATTCATCGTAATCAATACCATTAATAATTCCTATTAAAGAATTACTTCTAGCACGCATTAAACCGTCTAAACCTTCACCATAAAAAGGTGTTTTTATTTCGTTTGCGTAGGATGCACTTACGGTTGTAACTACATCAGCATAAACAATACCACCTTTTAAATAGTTCGCATCGCCATACGCTTCTAATTTATCTGGTGTAAAATAAGTTTCTGATATTCCAGTAACATCCTTTACTGTTTTAATATCCCATACTCCTTGAAACTTAAGGTTATGTATGGTCATAATTGTTTTCATATTTTTGTAAAATTCATCATGTAAATGTCTATCTTTTAAATAAACAGGAATCAACCCTGTTTGCCAATCATGACAATGAATGATATCTGGTTTAAAATCTAATACTGGAAGGACAGATAGAACAGATTTACAGAAAAAAGCAAACTTTTCGATATCTTCATAAATATTTCCATATGGTGTCTGACCAGTGAAATAGTATTCATTATCTATAAAATAGAAGATAATTCCATTATATTCTAATTCAAATACTCCAACATACTGACTTCTCCATGCTAAATCCATATAAAAATGTGTTTTATAATTCATTTTATCTTGTAGCGTATCTGATATAACCTTATATTTTGGTATTATTACACGAATATCATATTCATCTTTGTTGATATATTTCGGTAATGACCCTACTACATCAGCTAAACCTCCTGTTTTTATAAATGGAACACATTCTGAGGCTGCAAAAAGTATATTCTTCATGTATGTTTACCTCCTATGAATAAATTAGACAATAATATAACTATTAATTCTTCCAATTTATTATACAATATTTACCTAAGATAGAAAAGAAATATTTCCTAATATAACCAAAAAGGATGTCCCCCTTAGTAATACCCCTACTATATTACTAAGTTGACACCCTAATTATATTAAGCTCTTAACTTATACTCAAGTCTGATTTTATCAGCAATAAGAGCAACAAACTCTGAATTGGTAGGTTTACCTTTACCATTACTTACTGTATATCCAAATAATTCATCAATTGTATCCATCTTGCCTCTACTCCAAGCTACTTCTATAGCATGTCTTATAGCTCTTTCAACTCTACTTGGTGTTGTTTTATGTCTTTTTGCAATGGATGGATATAATAATTTTGTTATAGAATTTAACATCTCATTATCATTAACCGACATCATAATTGCATCTCTAAGATATTGGTAACCTTTAATATGAGCTGGAACTCCAATTTCATGGATGATATTTGTAACATCTGATTCTAGGTTTCTTTCTTTATATTCATCTTTACTTTCGTAAGCACTTACACGGTGATTTTCTATTAACTTGTTGTTATGTAAGTCACCTCTAACTTGCTTAATTCTAGTTAAAACCATATTATTATCAAATGGTTTCATAATATAATAGCTAGCACCTAATTCAAATGCATTCTCCGTTACACCTTCTTGCCCAATTGCAGTAATTACGATAAATGCAGGAGTTTTCTTATAAGAATCATCAACCCTAACTTTTTCCATAACACCAAGGCCATCTAACTTTGGCATAATTAAATCAAGTAGAACAACATCAGGTTTTTTCTCTTTAATCATATCTAAAGCATCCATGCCATTGTCTGAGGTCCCTACTACCTCAATATCTGAATCTGCCTTTAAAATCTCTTCTAGTAGTTTTACGATTCTCTCATTATCATCTACAATTGCAACATTAATCTTACCCACTTTGAATTCCTCCCAAAAAATATTACCAAATTATGGCTTTAATAAAAATTTCACAAATATTGAAAATACTTTATTTGTTCCTCCTTTGATTTTTAAACAATACATTCTTTTGTATAATCAATGCACTAGTTTTTGCTCATCATGTACTACATTATAACTCACGAAAATTGATTAGTCAATAATTTCCATATTTTTTTCCATTTTTTTATACAATGATACACGATGATATTATATATATTTGCAAAATATAGTGAGCTTTTACATAAATAGTTATGATTTCGCATTATGCAATAATTCTTAAAAATTTAATTTGTAAAAACTTACCATATTTGCATTATATACATTTATTTCCATTTTATCAATTCTTTCTTATCGCAATTTACGACAAGATTGATTTGTTATCTGTATATTTTTCTATCGAATTCATTTATTTTGTACAATTAACAGTCAAGTTGTAGAATAAAAATGCGATTTTCTATCATTTTAATAAGAAAAAATTCTAAATAAGTCGAGATATTTAAAGATTTATTCTTCTTGCAAATTATAAATCATATTTTCAATAAATGTACCGTAACCTTTCGTAGAATCTTGTATAAATACGTGTGTTACTGCACCAATTATTTTATTATTCTGTATAATGGGACTTCCACTCATACCTTGTACAATACCTCCAGTTAATTGAAGCAATTCTGGATCAGTGATACTAATTACCATTCCTTTGTTGGGACTAGAACTATTTACGTCAATTTTTTCAATTTCAATATCATATTCTTTTACTTCATTATCAATACAACTTAATATAGTTGCTGGCCCGATTTTTACATCCTGCTTTAGACCAACTGGAAGAAAACCTTTCTCACTGCTAGACTTATAATTTCCATTGATTGTTCCAAAAATACCTTGATTGGTATTTTTATCTATCTTACCAATCTTATATTGTTCACTCTGATTGATTAAGCCTATAAGTTCACCAGGTGCTCCTTGTCTACCTTTTATTATTGTCATAATCTCAGCTGAATACACGAAACCACGCTGTATCTGCATAATCAGACTCGTATCAACATCTGTTATCCCATGTCCTAATGCTCCAAATTCACCCTGCTCGGTTACAAATGTCATCGTTCCTATACCTTGTGTATTATCTCGAATCCAGGCACCGATTTTATATTCATTATTTGGAGTTTTTACTGGAGTTATCATATAATCAATATTTTTACTATCTCGTCGTACTGTAATTTTTAAATCTTTTCCATTACTATTTTGTATGGCTCGTATTAAATCATCTTTATTTTCAATGCTCTCCCCATCTGCAGATATGATATAATCACCGGATTTTAACTTATTTATTGCAGGTTCATAATTTAGTCCATCGGCTGCACTTATTACACCAGTTCCTAATACCATTACTCCGTCAGTTTCAACATAAATTCCAATTGGACTGCCACTAGGCATTAATTCCATAGAATCCATTACACCAAGTTCTATTTGTTTAAAATTTATAATTCCAAATAGCTTTAAACTAATTTTATATTTTGCCTTTTCAGAAGAATTTAAAGTAAAAGGTTTATTGAAATCAAGTTTAATTTGATTGGTTGGAACACGTTTATTATTTACACTGATAACGCCAACATTATCACCATCAAAATCCGCTTCCACTGGAAGATTAAAATTAAAACTTCCATCTTTTCCTACCATAAGTCGGATGTTATTAGGAATACTGTCATCTAATTCTTTATACGTAAAAAATACTAAAGCAATGACATTTACAAATAATAAAAAGAAAAGTAATTTTCTATACGTAGACTTTCTTTGCATATGTTAAACTCCATTCCATGCGAAATTACGCACTTTATCTCATTTCCTATACGATAAAAAAAGATATACACAAGCGTGTATATCCTTTTTAATCTTTTGATAGTATACGTATTAAATTAACTTTTCAAACTAGAATTTTTTAGTTGTTTTTGCCAATTCTTTCATTTCTTTGGCACTATTAATTACAGTATCAGTAATTACAGCACCTCCGAGAATTCTAGCAATTTCTCCGATTGACTCGTCTGAATCTAAAAGACGTATGGATGTTTGTGTAGAAATTCCATCTGTCAATTTTTCAATTATATAATGAGAATCCGCCATTGCAGCTATTTGTGGTAAATGAGTGATGCACAATACTTGATGATTACCTGCAATCATTGATAATTTCTCAGAAACTTTTTGTGCTGTTCTGCCACTTACACCAACATCAATCTCATCGAATATTAGTGTTTCAATTTCATCTTTATCTGCTAATACTGATTTAATAGCCAACATGATACGAGATAGCTCACCACCAGAAGCTACTCTGGATAACGGTTTTATTTCTTCTCCAGGATTTGTTGAAATCAAAAATTCAGCATCATCAAATCCATTACTTGAAAAATGACCAATCTTTTTGAATACCATTTCAAATCTCACATCTAAGAAATTTAAATCAATTAAGGCAGCTTTCATTCTCTCAGTTAATTCTTTCGCTTTCGTTTGCCTAATAGTAGATAACTGCTCGCTAAGTTCATTCAATTTTATTTCTGATTTATTCAATTGTTTTGTTAAGTTATCTATTGTCTGCTCGTAATTACTATATTGATCTAATTTTTCTTCTCCAAGTTTTAAATAATTTAATATTTCATCTATGCTATTACCATATTTTGATTTTAGATGATTGATTAAATCTAATCTTTGTTCCGTAGCTGCAAAATCTTCTTCACTATTATTAAGGTCGGACAGATATTCTGATAAATCACGATTAAAATCATTTAATAATGCTTCGATATCATTAAGTTGTGATGAAAGTCCGGTTATTGACTTATCATATTCTTCAAGCTTCATAATTTGCTTTACAGCTCGTCCTATAATATCTCCTGCAGAACCGATGGATTGATAGCTCATTAAATCATATATATTACTCAGTCCTTCTGCTATCGTTTTAGCATTGGATAATCGTTTATATTCTGCATTTAGTATATCATCTTCACCAATTTTTAAATTAGCATTTTTAATTTCATTCACTTCATATTCTAAAAAAGACATTTCTCTTAATCGTTTATCATCATCTATTTTAAGTTCGTCTAATTTATTTTTGACTGATATGTATTCTCTATATTCAGATTCTAACTGTTTTTTTACATCACCAATACTATCTTTTGAAAAACGATCAACAATATCTAAATGTTTTTCTTTATACAATAATGATTGATGCTCATGTTGGCCATGAATATCAATTAACAAACCTGCTATTTCTTTTAAGACACTTGTTGTTACTGTTTCACCATTCACTTTGCTTATACTTTTTCCATTCATTATTCTTCTACTAATAATGACTTGTCCATCTTCAACTGGAACATCGAGTGCTTCTAATTCCTTAATAACTTGCCCATCATCAATATGGAATAATAATTCTACTAAAGCATAATCTGCACCTTTACGAATTATGTCTTTCGATATTTTACCCCCAAGAGCAACGTTAATAGAACCTATAATAATTGACTTACCGGCACCTGTTTCACCAGTTAGAATATTAAGGTTATCTTTAAAAGTAACATCTACTTCATCAATAATAGCAAAGTTTTTAACATGTAAATTAAGTAACAAAATTAATACCTCCTATCGTTTGTAAAAATTCTATAACAAACAACTTCTCCCCAGGTTGCTAAAAAACCATAAACATATGTTCTGTATGTATTTTAACATATACTTAATTTAACTGCAATATTTTTTTAAATACATTAAGTAAATAAATCAATTTACATTTACCGAATCGTTTTAACTTAATTAATTCAGTAAATATAGTATTTTAATTTGATATTTTTTTAACAATAATTCTATTGTAAAGAGGAACGATGTAAAATAGCTACATGATTTTTAAAGCTATATGATTTTAAATAAGGATTAGGTGTAAAATATTTTACACCTAATCCATTGAAATTAATAAATATATCTTAAATCTGGTCCCTTTGTTCTTTTTTCTTATCATTAACGTTCCGTTATTAATCCTAATTTTTGCATTACCTCTATTAGCTTTTCTGTATCTATTGGTTTTGCTGCATAAGCATCACATCCTATTTCAAACGCATTCTGCACAAATTGCGTTTCTGCTAAAGCTGTAGTCATAATCACTTTAGAGCGTTTTTCTGGAAGAAGCCCTTTTTGTGTCTCCAAATCTCTAATATATTTTAGTACTTTTACACCATCTACTTTTGGCATCATAATGTCAAGACAAATTAAGTCATATGGATTATTATCTTTTGAAGCTATTAAAAATGCATCCAAAGTCTCAAGTCCATCTACTACTAAATCACATTCCCCATATTTTGATAAGAACTTAAATAAAAATTTTCTGCTGATTAAATCATCTTCAGCTATTAGTATTCTCATTTCCCTTTCCTCCTAATATATTTGATTCTTTGTAAATATTGATAGCAGACTTGATTTGTTTAATGTAGGCAACTGCCTCTGTTAAATTACATCGTCTAGCTGCAAGTTCAACTTTAAACGCAAGATCCTTAATATCATTTGCCTCAATTTCTCCAGCCATAAGTTTAATCTCGTGGGCTATGTTTTCTATATTCATTAAATCGTCATTTTCTGCAGCTAATTCTAATTTAGAGACATTACTTTTTATATTCATAATAAATACAGATAAATGTACATTTGGTGTTTTCTTAGTTTTATTAACGAATATAACTTCTCCTTGGTCATCTAGCCTAACTCCTTCTGGTGATGCATCTTGACTAATATTAGGAGCTTTTCTAATATTCTCTAATATATAAAATAGTTCATTCATTTGAATAGGTTTTGGAATATACTCATCCATTCCCATGGAAAGAAATCTCTCCTTGTCGCCATTTAATGCATAAGCAGTTAACGCTATAATTGGAGTTCTTTTTCTTCCTGCTTCTTGTTTACGTATTTCAATCATCGCATCAATACCATTCATTTCAGGCATTTGAATATCCATCAGAATAACATCATATTTTCCAATGCAGAATAAACTTAAAGCTTCACTGCCATTACATGCAACTTCAACATCATGCCCCTTTTCATTAAGCATCTTTAAAATAACCTTCTGATTAATTTTATCGTCTTCTACTAGTAAAATTTTTAGTGGATTCTTTGTTTTTATTATATTTGGTATAAATTTCTTTGTATTATCAATTTTGTTTCCTTCCCTAAAATTTAAAGTAAAATAGAATGAGCTTCCATACCCTTTTTTACTCTCTACTCCTATTCTTCCACCCATCATCTCCACAAGTTGTTTTGAAATAACTAGTCCTAAACCGGTACCGCCAAATTTTTTAGTATACGAATATTCTATTTGACTGAAACTTTTAAAGAGTCTTCCTGTATCTTCTGGCGCAATACCAATTCCAGTATCTGTCACACGAAATTCAATTTCATTTCCTTCACTACTTTTTGAAATCTTTTTTACTGAAAGGCTGATACTACCGCTTACTGTAAATTTCATTGCATTGCTAATTAAGTTATTCAATATTTGACGTAATCTATTTGGGTCACCATATAGATATTTTGGTATAGAAGATGAAAATGTATAGAAAAATTCCAAACCTTTTTCATTTACCCTAGGTGAATGAGTCTTTAAAATTTCTTCAATTAATTCAATCACATTAAAATTAACATATTCAATTGACATTTTACCTGCTTCTAGTTTGGAAAAATCAAGAACATCATTAATAATATTTAATAAAGAACTCGCACAAGCCTTTGCTGTGATTAAATTATCTATTTGTTCTTCTGTTAAATCTGTTAACAACGTTAAATCTATCATTCCTACCATTCCATTAATTGGTGTACGGATTTCATGACTCATATTAGCCAAAAATTCACTTTTTGCTTTGTTCGCAGATTCAGCAACCTCTTTAGCAGCAATCAACTTATTTTCTTGATGTTTTAAATAGGTAATATCTGTGATAATCATTACAATGTCTTTTTCTTTCGGACTATATATTGATATAGAGAACCATTTATCATACTGAACATAATAATACTCATTAATATTTAAGCTTTCGCCACGATATAATTTGTATAAGTTTTTGGTTATATACTGAAATACATTTTCATTAATTTCAGAGAAAATATCTGAAAATGCTTTACCCAGAACATATTTCTTGGTTACTTTAAAATATTTTTCAAACGCTTCATTGATTTCATAAAATTCTAAATCTACTGGAATATGCTTGTCATTATATTTCATATTGTAATATGCATAACCACTACTCATATTCATAAAAAGAGAACGATATTTCGCTTGACTCTCAAAAATACTTCTCTCCGCTCTTTTACGTTCTGAGATATCACGAATAACACTTAAATAAACTGGTTTATCCCCTTTATTCGATACTTGAGCACTTATTTCAACATGGAACATGCTACCGTTTTTTCTTTTATGTATTGCTTCATAAAATTGTCCGGTAGTTTCAGTTAACATAATGTGTTCGGTTGTAAGATTTCTATTATCTCTTATACAATTTATATTTAAGTTACATAATTCTTCATATGTATAACCATATGCCTTTATAGCTGCTGAATTTGCATCAATAATCCATCCATCTGTATCATAGAAAAGCATAATATCATTCGTATTTTCTGATAGCATTTGATATCGCTTTAGTACTTCTTCTGCTTCTTTTCGTTTGGTAATATCCATAAGAGTCACTACTGAATGTCTATGACCATTAATTATGATTGGTGAAATACTACCCCAAAACCATAGTTTATCTTTATCATTTTCTGCATTAAAGGGATTTATCAATTCGATATTACTAGTGGTTTTTCCTTCATCAATAGCTAATCTTACAGCTTTGCTTAGTTCACATAAGTTACAATTTAGCCCGTATCCACAACCCTTTTCGACTTGAAGAGCTGCCATACAATTAAAACCATTGCCAAATTGATTACCTAACACTTGTTCTCTGCTCTTATTTACAAAATGTAATGCAGAATCATTTACCTGAATTATTTTATTTTTTTTATCCAGTATTATCATACCAACTGGTGCATGATTAAATAATGTCGTTAAATTGTGTTCTTCATTGAGATGTTCAATCTCTAATGTCTTAATTCTTGTAATATCACGTAACACGACGACAACACCTATAATAGAAGAATCCACAGCTTTTACAGGAGAGCAAGTGGCTGAAACATATTTGCACTTATGATCTTTTGATTTTATAATTGTATTATTTTCAAGCCCTCTTGGTAATCCATTTTCTAATACAAACTTAATTGGACTTTTCAGATTTTCATTTTTTTCTATATTTATAAATTCAAAGATGGAATCAAAATCATTACCAAGAACTTCTTCTATTCCCCAACCACTTATTTCTTCTGCTATGCGATTCATATATATTATTTTTCCATATAAGTCTGTTGAGATTACTCCGTCTCCCATACAAGACAAAGTTGCATAAGCAAGTTCCATATTCTCCATTATTGCTACTTTTTCATGCATATAATACCTCCATGTTGTTAAAGAAACATCCCTTTGTATTACCTGCTACTTTCTTACCTTGGAGTTAACGTAGCATATATTGTATTGGCAATATTATCTAAAGAAGTTTGCTTTTCCACTGCACCAATATTAAAAGCTACTTTCGGCATTCCATAAACAACTGATGTTTTTTCATCTTGTCCGATTGTTTTTGCACCGTTTTTTCTCATTGACAGTAAACCCTTTGCTCCATCATAACCCATACCGGTTAATATTACACCAATAGCATTGCTTCCAGCTTCTTTCGCAACTGATTCAAATAGCACATCCACAGATGGACAATGACCATTTACTTTTTCTCCATGAAAACATTCTACTCGGTATCTATCTCCGATTTTTTTAATCTTCATATGATGATCCCCAGGTGCAATGTATACTTTCCCTTTCTCAATATAGTCGCCTGTAGAAGCTTCCTTTACCTGAAAAGACGTGGATGTATTTAATCTATCTGCTAGCATTTTAGAAAAGACAGGTGGAATATGTTGAACCACAACAATGCCAGGTATACAACTAGGTAACGTTTTTAATATCTGATAAATTGCCTCTGTGCCGCCAGTGGATGCACCAATAGCGATTAAATGCTGGGAATGGGTAGTTGAAATTTCTTTTAAAGTACTCATTTCAAGTTTATCTTCCCCAAGCTGAACGTTTGCGGCAGACGCAATTTTAATTTTCATAATCATTTCATTTATAAACTGTTCAACGCTTTTAGCAGAACTAACATTTGGTTTCGCAACAAAATCAATTGCTCCATTATTCATTGCATCAAATACAGCACCACTTATAGTACTAACTACAATTATCGGTAAAGGATACTGTGGTATTAATCTTCGTATAAATTCTATCCCATTCATTTTAGGCATTTCAACATCACAAGTCATAACATCTGGTTTATATTTCAGTATTTTATCCCTTGCATCGTATGGATCATTTGCTGTTGCAACCACTTCTATACTATCGTCACTGGATAGTCCCCTTGCCAAAACTTCACGAAATACTAAACTATCGTCTACTACTAAGACTCTTATCTTTCTTTTTAATTCCACTTAAACTCATTCCTTTCGGTATACAGAAGGCATTACATATTTAAACTTAGATTCATCACGGTTGAGAGCTTCTGAATGACCTATAAATAGATAACCCCCATATTCTAGGGCATCATAAAAAGCATTCACCAGCTTTTCTTTTGTTTGCATATCAAAATAAATCATTACATTCCTGCAAAATATTACATGAAATTTCTTTCGAAAAGGGAAAATCTCACAGGTAAGATTAAACTTACGAAAAATCACTTCATGCTTTATCCTATCTATGATCACTGAATTTTTATCATCTTTCCTTGTAAAGTATTTATTTCTCCAAAGCGCAGGTAAAACGGATATATCTTCATTGGTATATATACCATTTATAGCTCGTTCTAATACATTTAAAGAAATATCTGTAGCTAAAACTTTTGTATCCCAGAAGCTTTTTTCACTACCAAAGTATTCATCAAGTATCATAGCTAACGTATAAGGTTCTTCCCCCGATGAACACCCTGCACTCCATATTCTTAAATCCTTATTTTTAACTGAATTCTTTAAATAAGGCAATACATGATTCTTAAAATAATCAAAGTGATCCGATTCTCTCATAAAAAAAGTATGGTTTGTAGTAATTTTATTCATTAATAAAGTAGCGGCTTTCCCACTTTTATCAGAAATTATATAATTATAATATTCTGTGAAATTTTTTAAATTTAGTTCTATTAGAACATTCTGTAACCGTCCGGTAACCAAAGCTTGCTTCTCTTCTTTTAGATAAATTCCATAATGAGAGTGAACATATTCTGCCAACTGTTTAAATTCATTTTTTGTTATAGTAATCAAGTTGATACCTACCTAAACTATATCGAATTATTATTAATGTACATAAAGGGGTCGTTTATTAACAGACCCCTTTCACTAAAGCATTTAAAATAAACAGATTTTTAATTAATATTTGCCAAATTCATTATCACTTAAATCTATTTTATGTTTTGTATTTTTAATTTCATTTGTATGTTCATAACTTTGAATATCATTTTTATTTTTCTTTGAAGACATTTTCTCTAACATTTTTAGTACTTCTGGATTAATCTCATCTAAACTATTATATCCATTGGTATTTTGTTTTAAGTTAAATTTACTAACCATTTCTCTTAAAATAATTGCCTGACTGGAAAGTTCTTCACTTGCTGCAGCACTTTCTTCTGATGTTGCAGAATTGGTTTGAATAACTTCTGAAATCTGCATAATACCTTGATTTATCTGTTCAATACCCATAGCTTGTTCGTTAGATGCAATGGCTATTTCCCCTACTAGATTTGCAGCTTTTGTAACATCCTCAACTATTTTATTAAGGGCTACTGCTGTTTCATTAGCAATCTTAGTACCACCTTCTACTTTCTTAATGGACCCTTCAATCATATCTGTAGTTTCTTTTGCTGCATTTGCAGATCTGGCTGCTAAATTTCTTACTTCTTCAGCTACTACAGCAAATCCCTTACCATGTTGACCAGCTCTTGCTGCTTCTACTGCTGCGTTAAGGGCTAAAATATTGGTTTGGAACGCGATATCATCAATAACTTTAATTATTTTGGAAATATTAGAAGATGAATTATTAATTTCTTCCATTGCATATAACATTTCTTTCATCTGACTATTACCAATTCCTGCATTGGTTTTTGCGACTTCTGCTAATTCATTTGCTTGATTTGCATTTTGAGCATTCATCTTAGTTTGAGATGAAATTTCTTCTAAGGATGCAGTTAACTCTTCAATAGAACTAGCTTGTTCAGTTGCACCTTGTGATAAAGCCATGCTAGAACCAGATAATTGTCTTGAACCAGAAGCTACTTGCTCAGCTGCTGAATTAATATTAGTCATAACCTCATTGATATTCTTTGTCATCTTTCTAAGTGCATTTGCGAGAACACCAACTTCATCTTTTGAGTTATTGGTAATAACAACATCTAAGTCTCCATCGGCAATTTTATCTGCAACGCCTACTAATTTATTCAACTGTTTACTCATAATAGTTGCAATGATTAAACCAAATGCGATCGCTAAAGTAATACCTACAATAATTACAACTATCATCAATATCGTTTGAGTACTAAATTCTTTTGTATTATTTTTAAGTGTACTCTCTGAGTAATATGTATTATAATCTACTAATTTTTGAAGTGCTTCATCTACTTTTATTCTTGTGTCAGACACGATTTCTGATTCTGCTAAAGCTTTATCATATTGTTCCATCTTTACCATATCTAGGTTTTCATTTCGAACCGTACGATAAGCTAATAATGTTTCCATAAGAGCATCATAAAGTACTTTTGCTTCATCATTCCCTTCAATTGTAGCGCTATAATCACCTAACAATTGATTCGTTTGTTGAACTAAATTATTTATTTGATCCATTTTTTCTTGAAACGTTTCTGCATCTCTTTCATATATTGCAGATAAATGAATTGCTCTTACTTCTTCTAGTGCAGTTTGTATTTTTGAAAGATTCATTGCTGGTACAAAGTTTGTATAATACATACCTTGACTTGCCTTATTAATGTTATTCATACTATTAATACCCACAATACCTACAATGCTTGTAAATATAGCTAGAATTATAAAACATAATATTAACTTTGTACGTATTTTTAAATTATTAAACCATTTCATAATTTATCCCCCTGATAATTGATTATAGTACTTCTTTGATTTCTTCAATGTCATCGTCTGCTAATAATTTTTCACAATCCAATAGCAATTTTACCTCATTACCAACTTTTCCAATATTTTTGATATATCGATTTTGGACTCCATTATTCATCTTAGGTGGTTCTACCACTTCTTGTTCAGGAATAGTAAGAACTTCAGAAACACTATCCACAATAAGACCGATGGATATATTTTTTATATCAACTACAATAACGCAAGTTCTATCATTATATGGTATTGGCTCCTTTTTGAAACGAAGTCTTATATCCATAACAGGAATAATTTTTCCCCTTAAATTAATGATACCTTTTACATAATTAGGCAATTCTGGAACCTGAGTAATAGCTTGAATTCCAATTATCTCTGTGACATATTGAATTTCTATTCCATAACTTTCTTTTTCTAATGTAAAGGTAAGGTACCTCCCTTTCTGCGTGTCTTCCTCCATTTCTGTAGCATCTTTTATTAACTCGCTCATGCTTTAATACCTCCCACTTAAAATCATCGTTTCATTGCTCTTAATAAACTTTGCAAAATTATTATTAGTTTAATAATTGATTAATCCTGCAATGTCAAGAATTAAACTGATACTGCCATCTCCTAAAAGTGTACAGCCTGCTAATCCCTTTATTTTTTTGAAATTACTGATATAATCTGGTAACGCTTTTACAACTACTTGTTGTTGTCCTACCAATTCATCTGCAAAGATACATAAAGTCTTCTCATCTTGTTCTACCATGATAATAATGCCTTTCGTTAAATCCGTGACTAACGTTTCAACTTTATATCTTTCATGTAAACGCATGACTGGAAAACATCTGCCTCTTACCATAATCATTTCGTTATCATCTGGATCTTTAATTATATTGTTCATGGTTGGCCTGAAAGATTCTTTTATTGAAGTAGTTGGTATTGTATAACAAGAATTACCTACTTTTATATTCATACCATCAATAATTGCTAAGGTAAGTGGAATTTTTAGTGTAATAGTTGTTCCTTTACCATCAACACTATCAACGGTTAAAGAACCACCTATGGTTTCAATATTCTTCGTAACCACATCCATTCCGACTCCACGTCCAGAAAATTCTGTTACGGTATCCTTTGTTGAAAATCCTGGTAATAAAATCATGTTAAATATTTCTTTATCTGACATTTCATGTTCATCTTTATAAAGCAAATTATTATCCATTGCTTTTTTAAGAATTTTATCTTTACTTAACCCTTTACCATCGTCTTTTACTATAACAATGACTTCGTTTCCTGCATTCTTTGCTTCTAACGTTATTGTCCCAGATTTTTGCTTACCATTTCGTTGCCTTTCATCAGCAGATTCGATTCCATGGTCTATGGCATTTCTAACCAAATGCATGATAGGATCTGAAATGTGCTCAATAATATTTTTATCAACCTCAGTTTCTTCCCCTATGATATTTAAAGATACTTCTTTTTTCAGTTTCTTACACATATCACGAACAATTCGATTCATTTTTTGAAAAGTTGCTGACAGTTGTACCATTCGTATTGCCATTACCATATCTTGAATTTCGGTTGTTATTTTATTAAGCTGTCTGGCTGCTTTCCCAAAGTTATCAAGTTCTAATCCAACTAAATCTGGATTTTGTATCACCATAGCTTCCGCTATAACCATTTCTCCCATTAGGTCCATCAAGCGATCTAACTTCGAAACACTAACACTTATAATACTCTGTTGTGTTGTAAAACTTGAACTTTCTCTTAGATTTTGCTCTTTTTCATTATTAGGTACAACAGGTATTTTAATTGACTTTTCTTTTATTAATGTAATCTCTTGCTCCCTTTGAATAAATTGCTTGTACTCATCATCATTTTCTAATTTTATTAAGTCCAGACTTTTTAAAAAAATTGTCTGCATAAAGAATTGATTCATTTCTTCATAATTTTTATTTGTCTTTAGATATATTTGAAATCCTTCACGTCGAATAACATCAATGCTGTCATCGCTATCTATTATATCTTCTGGAATATAGTTAATCTCATCCGTAATATCTTTTAGATTATGTAAAATGGTATATGCCCGTATATTCTCCATTTCACAACCTTCTTCAAAAAATATGGTTGCTTTGTAAAGATAGGCATAATTTTTTGCTTCTTTCTTTTGCTGCCCAATATAATACTGTTTTGTTTCTTTCTTATCATTGTCTGGTTTGTCTGATTTTTCACAAATCAAATCCTGTTTTAGTTCTATATTAGTATTTAAGTTATTTATCTTTAAAACGTGTAGATAGTTTTTCAAATTATTAATAATTTCACTGGCATCTCCATTTGCCGTTTCATTATTTTTTATTTTCTCTAGTTCAATTTTAATAAAATCAACACTTTCTAGTACCAAATCCGATATCATATTATAATCAACATCATTTGGGATTTCTTCACGTAAATAAAAGAATAAATCTTCTATTGTGTGAGCAAGTTGTGATATTTCATTATATAACATCATTGCTGATGAACCCTTTATGGTATGCATAATACGAAATATTTCATGGATAACACTTTGAGAATATCCACTTTCTTTTTCATTTGATAGTATTGTTTGCTCTAATTGTTCAAGAAGTTGTGTTGACTCAAATATAAACATATCTAGCAATGGTTCGTTTGTAAATTGATTTGACATCCAATCTCCCCTCTGATAAATGATACACTTTAGTACTTACCCTAATATTTTGTTTAATGTTTGAATTAATTGTTCATCTTTATACGGCTTAACTATAAAGGATTTTGCTCCAGCTATAATTGCATCTCGAACCAATGCTTCTTGTCCCATGGCTGATAACATAAGTACTTTGGCTTTTGGATCTAATTGTAATATTTGTTTCAATGTTTCAATACCAGACATCCCTGGCATTGTAATATCCATAGTAACAATATCAGGTTGTAATTGATTATAAAGCCTTATACCTTCGTCGCCATTCGCCGCTTCACCTACTACTTCAAATCCATTTTTTTCAAGTAAAGTTTTAACTGCTAATCGTATAAAAGATGCATCATCTACTATTAACACTCTTTTCATTTTATGTAATCTCCCTTTTATATTCTCCTAAAACTACCTACTCTTTTCTAACAACAGTTTTAGGGCTATTAATGTTTTCTCTTTTAGTGAAAAATTCTTTCCACTTAATCTCCATGTTAGGCATATTTCCCGACATAACCCTGAAATCATTAGAGCTAAGATCTCACTATCTATTTCAACACGTAAATCACCAACTAATTGCGCTTCTTCAATTAATAACTTAAGATAATGTGTGCTTCTATTTTTAATTTCATTTATTTTATCCGTTAATCCTTGTTCCCCTTTTAACACATCAAATATCTGCATGATTGATGTTATAGCCGGATAATTTTCGTAATACTCAGTATTAGCAGTAACATAATATGTAACAGCATCGATAGGTTTTAGTTTTTTTAAAATTGTTGATTGATAAATGTCTGTGTCAAATTGAGAAAAATAGTCTAAAACAGCTATTAATATATCATTTTTACTTTTAAAATGCCGAAAGAGTGTTGCCTCTGAGACTCCCTGTCTTCTGGCGATTTCTCTGGTTGATAAACTTAAAATTCCAATTTCATCGATGATATCTATAGTCGTTATTATGATTCGTTCTTTTCTGTGCAATATATTTTCTTCCATTTTTCACCACCTTGAGTAGTAAACACTTACATACATTCTTGTTTATATTATACATTTACAACAAAATAATGTCAATATATGTTCTATATGGTCGAGTAATGTCGATTATTACTAAATCTTATTTTTATTAATTAGTTATAAATTTTACTAATATTTCATTCAACGTACTTTATTTTTTGAGTAAAAGTATAATATTTACAAATTGATATGATATTCATAAAAATTAGCTTATTATTCTGACATATCTATAATAGAATACTCATCTGAGCATCTTTTCCATTTTTCATTTCAACATAGTAGTAAATGATACAAACAAAAAACCGATTATTTGATTGATATCAATCAAATAATCGGTTTTATATAAAATGTTTAAAATGATTTTGTTCTATCTAATTTTAACAACTTTTAATCGACAGGTCAGTCTTCTACCATTTACTATAGCAGTTATAGTGGTAGTTCCTTCTCGTCTTGTTGTTACTAATCCATTACTTACCGTAGCAATACTACTATCATCAACATCCCAAGTAATATCTTTTGTTATACCAATAACAGACAGACGATATGTTGAATAGACTTCAAGCTCTAAATTTGTTGTATTCAACCCGACTACTGTTATCTTAGCCGTTGCTGTTTTACCAGATTCCGTCATAATTGTAATATTAGCGATACCTGGTCTTAAAGCAGTAACTTTACCGGAAGAACGATCAACTTTTGCAACTGTATTATTATCTGTTTCCCATACAAATCGATCGGTAGCATTAACCGGATTGATGGCTTTTTGTAAGATTAAGGTTTCTCCAACCACCATAGTAATATCTTGATCTATGATTGTAACACTACTTGCAGGTGTTCTTGGTTGAACTATAACAAAACAGGTTGCTATTTTTCCACTACTATCTTTTGCTTTCGCAGTAATTGTTACAGTTCCTTCTTTTAATGCAGTAATTGTACCATTAGAGTCCACCAATGCGATATTCTTATCACTTGAACTCCAGGAAACTGATTTGTAAGTTGCATTACTTGGTTTAACTGTAGCTTTCAGTGTATATGTTCTTCCTACAACAGTAGTTAACGATGTTCTATTTAAAGAAATAGAAGAAACTGCTTTTACCACTCTTACAACACATTCTGCTTCAACATTACTTCCATCTTGGGCAGTAGCAGTAATCGTTGCATATCCTAATGATCTTGCAGTTACTTTACCTTTTGAATCAACGGTTGCAACTTTTTTATTGCTTGAAGTCCACTTAAGGGTAGGATTTGTAGCAGCGTTGGTTTTAACAGTTGCTTTAATGGTGTAACTTTTGCCTAATCCTAGTTTATAACTACTGATTATCTTTACACTTGTTACTCGCTCAACTACAGTAACAACGCAAATCTCTGTGTACTTGCCATCGGATGTTTTACATGTGATTACTGTTGTACCACCTTTTATTGCTGTTACGGTACCATTAGAACTGATTGTAGCAACAGAAGTTTTTGAACTCTTCCATGTAACACTAACATCACTTGCGGCACTAGTTGGCACTATAGTAGCTTTTAGTTTAAATTTTTCACCTTTTACAATTGTTTTTTCTTCATAATTTAATTTAAGTCCGGTAGCAGGTTGTTTTACTGTAACATTACAATATACTACACCTGATTTTATTTTCGCAATAATAATCGCTTTACCAGCAGATACACCAGTTACTTTACCATTTCCATCAACGGTTGCAACTGTAGTATTTGTTGATTCCCATGCAATTGCAACATCAGTACTATTAGCCGGAGTAACCGTTGTTTTAATTGTATATGATTTACCTACTTCAATTTCTAAATCTTTTACATCTAGTGTTATACCAGTTGCCTCTTGCTTTACTGTGATTGTACAACTAGAAGATAGCATTCCATCTGCATTTTTAATCGTAATAATAGCTTGTCCAGCTGTTACTGCTTTTACCAAACCAGAAGAATCAACACTTACAACAGAGCTATTACTAGAACTCCATGTAACCGATTTATCTGTTACATTAGTTGGCATTATTAAATATCCCAATCTAGCACTCTCACCAACATACATAACTTTTGTTGTATCATCAAGTTTAATTGATGCAGCTGGTACCTCTACAGTTACATTACAGTACGCGGATATTAGTGGATTGTCATCAGAAGTTGCTATGATAGTAGCTGTACCTGGTCCAACAAGAGTAACAACACCATCGGTACTAACTGTTGCAACCTTTGTATTTGTTGATTTCCATGTAACTGTTTTAATGGTTGCTGTATCAGGAGATACAATTGCTTTAAGTTGGAAACTCTTCTTAGCCATTGAAATATTAACATTGGATTCAGAAAGTGTAATTCCTATAACACTTTCTTTTACTGTTACCTGGCAATATCCAACTACTATATTATCTTGATTGATAGCAGATATTACAGCAGTACCTGCATTTACACCTTGTATGGTAGCTGTTACATCTCCTGGATCTGAAATACGAACTATATTTGTATTAGAGCTCACCCACTTAAGAGAAACATTATTTAAGCCAGATGGTTCTATCGTTGCTTTTAATGTTTTAAATTCATTTTTATTTAATAAAACAGTATCTGGTGAAATGGTAATTTTATCAACAGATTGCTGTACTCTAATCTTACAAGTTGCTGTCTTTTTTACACCATTAATTGTTTGAGTGGCAGTTATCGTTACCACACCTTCTTTAATACCTGTTACTAATCCTTTGTCTACAGTTGCAATTGTTGGATCACTTGAACTCCATTCCACAACTCTTGTATTATCCGTTGTTAATGCAGTTAATTTTATTGTACTGGACGTATATATAGTAGCGGTAGAAAAGTTCAGAGAAAGACCATCAATTACTGTAACTGTTATTGATGGAATACTAGAGTATTGTCCAGTTGTATCCGTAATAGCAATTTTAGCAACACCTTTACTAATAGCTTTTATAACACCGTTAGCATCTACATCTGCAATGGTATTATCAATATTACCATTTTCATCAAGAGCTATAAAATTAAAATTATCTGGAGATGGTATATTGGTATTCTTTATGATGTCATAAGTATTACCAACATTCATAACGATATTGGTATCAGATACTTTTAAAGGGACAACCAATGTTATTTTTATATATTTTACTTTCGGTAAAGGATCCTTAGCGTAAGTTTCATTTACGTAAGCATAAATATAATAAGTACCTGCTTTGGGATTGAATATCTGTGTTCTGCCACTAATTGTACTAACAGTATATTCAAGTTTGCTCGTATCAGTAGGTAAAATCAATTTATTATCACTGTCATAAATCTTCCATACTAATTTAGATGCGTCTGTTGTATTCGCATCAATATTAATGGTAGAAGCACTGCTTGTCATAGTAAACTGTGATTCATACGCACTTGTTGCAGGGTTAAGTGCCTTAGGATTAACGATTACTGTAAAACTCTTCGTTATAACTCCTGCACTACTTGACATCTGATTCGTTGTTACATCAATGGTTGTAATACCCGCACCAACAGCGGTTATTTTACCGTCCTTATCAACTGTCACAATCTTATCGTCATTTGTTTTCCATGACACTGCAGGGTTACCAATACTTACGTGATAGTTATTCGTATATTTTAAACGAACTTGAAAATTAGTATCACCTACGTTTAATACTAACGCTTTTGCTCCAGCCGCTGTAACCTCACTAAATCCCGGTTCACTAGTAGCTAGTGTATCATCGATTACAAAGTCTACTTTTACTTTACAGCTTAAAGTATAAACTTTACCATCTTTTGTTACTAACGCTGTGATTGTTGAATAACCTGGTCCATTACGTGTTAATTTCACACGCATTGGGTATGTAGTATCCTTAGTCAGGGACACAACATCCTCTGCAGAGGATTTCCACTCTATTGTATCTGCTACCCCAATACCACTTGCACTTTCAACTAATAAGAAATCTTCTTCGGATTTTAGTTCTATTTCTTCTCCTGCAGAAATTACTTTTGAGTTATAGTTGAACCAATATGTAGCATCTGCTGCATATACGCGAAAATATCCCCAAATTCCTATTAATAATAGGACTAGAAAACTTGCTATCCCAAAACTACATTTTTTAAGATTTAATTTCATTTGTGACCTCCCTGCCATACTACTCTTCCATGTTTTCTCTTTTGCATAATTTATTCTATTATATTTATCGGTTGAATTGTAAAGACACCTTAGTCTTTTCTTTAAATTTATTCAATTTGTTTGTCAATTGTATGTCATTTTATTTGGTATATTGTAAGAAATTATCAATAAATGCCAAGTAGTTAAACTACTTGGCATTTATTTTTCATTTAAATTTTTTAATCTCTTATTTTCATACATTTTTGTATCCGCATAGGTTAAAGTTTTGTCAAAGTTCATTTTGCTATCTGGCATAACTTCACATATACCATAACTAAATTGAATTAACACATCATCTAACTTTGTTGATTCGACTATATTCGTTATTGCTTTCATTTTTATCTCAGCGGATGTTATATCACATTCTTTTAATATAATTATAAATTCATCTCCAGCGAACCTCGCAACTACATCATTCATTCCGACTGATTCAATTAAGATAGTTGAGAAGCGCTTTAATACTAAGTCTCCAAAGTGATGTCCATATGTGTCATTTAGAAACTTAAAATTATCCATATCAATCATAACCAAACAGAAAGGATTCTTGTGTAACTTCATTTTAGCTATTTCATTATCGAACTCTTTTTTTAATGTCCTTCTATTTATAAGGTCAGTCAGTTCATCAAAATCTGCTAAATACTTTAATTTATTTTGAGCCAGTGCATTTTTAATTGCTAATTCTAATTCGCATTTAATTTGATCCATTAATTCTAAATCTTTTTCCGTAAATTTGTTATATTTACTATCCGAATCCACGTTTATTAATCCAATAAGTCTATTATCAAGATAGATAGGAGCGGATATGCTACAATAAATATCTAATGCATTAATTTTTTGTAAACCTTCTATTGTATCCTTGTCCGTATTAATTCTGTCGTATTCTCTTGGATCATTTATAATGGCTGTTTCTTTAAACCCATTTATTTTATAAAGATATGCTTCTTCTCTTTTAATTTCAAAATTTACTAATTCTTGCTGAAATCCTTTCACTACTTGAAACTTAAAATTACCATTATCCTTTACTAATAGTACACTACCCTTTGTTGCATTTGGAATCAAATCGACAATCGTATTTAAAACAATCGAATATATCTCATCTTCATTGTTGGTTTTTGAAATTTTATCACTAGTTAGATATAGCTTCTTTCTTACTAACTCATATGTATTCAATTGTTTCTTATGTTTTTGAAGTAGTATATATTCATATATTGAAACGATCGCAAGTAGTAGTATAATTATTTCATAAATAAAATCAACAAAGCGCATGGTAACACTCCTTTCGTTTCATTTGATTCATCATCATGTCTTTCTTTCCCACAATTACATAAATACTAATCACAATTGTAGTTTTTGTCAATACTTGTAAAGTCAAAATGTACTCTATAAAATGTCATTGATTAACTATACTTGAAAACTGTATCATGCTATCAAACACAAGTCAATGATATTCCTTACTAAGAAATAAAGTATTGTTAACTCATGTCAATTTTATATAGAAATATAACTAAAAGCGATTTATAACGAAGATACGCTACAAATCGCTTTCAAGGAATTCTACCCACTAGCCAATTATATGTTAAAGAAAATGAATTCAAACTTTTCCTATAAAACATTACATGCTAAACGTGTTCTTTTTACCAGAAATCTCAAGGTAAAAGGCAGCGAATGAGGCATTCATATAAGGTATTAACAATAACGCACCTAATCCAAACGTAAATGCACAAAGTATTGCCCAGCCCAGAAAACTTAGGAAAAGACAAAAAAGACGGAATTTATTCCCCTGCATCATTGCTTTGGATTGACTTATTGCTTCCATAATTCCAATGGATGGATCATCATCCATAATATAAAAAGCCATAGAATAACTTAATGCAGCTATTATACCAGGAATAATTAATAATATTCCCCATAAAAAAACAAACAAAACAGTTACGAGTCGTAATCCAAACGCTTTCCCTATTATATCGAATCTTGAAAATAAATCATTAAATTGTGGTTCTGTATTATTTATAAGGTTTTTATTAAATCTACAATATCCTAACTGGGTAGCTCCACCAATAATAAAAGTAATAATGGCCCATATTAAAATAATTGTCGCAATACCTGATACGACCGAAATGAATATAAAATTAAAATCAATGGAAATAATGTTTTGATGTTCATTTCCACCACCATTTGATGAACCACCTCCATACGTAATAGCTCCTAATAATACCGCAACAAAACCAGTTATTACAGCTAGTGCCCATTTTCCTCTTAACGCTTCTCTAGCCATTCTTCGAAAATCAGACGCAAATAACATGTAGTTACCCCCATATTTTAATTTAATAGTCAACTTCCTATTTTAATTTACAATACTTATAAACCGTATATTTTTAATATAAGTATAGTATATTATTAATATACTATACTTATATTAATCCAAACTAAAAACTACATTAAAATTATATTAATATTTCAATTGGCGGTTGTTTTAGTCTTACATTTTAGTTTACATGTTTTGATAATTCTGCTTGCACTTCGTAGATATTAGCTGATTTATTGAACTGTTTTTCAATTGGAGTTGCTAATCCTGATACCCATATTTTTAATTCAGCATCTAAATCGAAATGTCCTGCTGTTTCTATACTAAATTGAGTAATTTTACTATACGGAATGGAACGATACTCTTGTTTTTTACCGGTTAATCCTTGGACATCAATTAAAATTAATCTTCTGTTTGTAAAAATAAACATGTCTCTTATTAACTTATAGGCCTTATCAATCTTTTCATTTTCACATAATAAATTACCATATTCTTTCTCTGCATCTGCTACACTAAATTCTGAAGCATTTCCCATAAATCCACTTAATAATCCCATTTTAACTCCTCCTATAATAAATGTAATGCTTCTGCTGGTTTCATAAACTTACACTCCCACTATTTTAGATGTAAATCCTACTTGTTTCACTATATTATATAATAACATTACTGTATAAAAATGTAAATCTAGTTGTTGTAACAAACAAATTTTTTTTACTTTTAAATAATTCAATTTGATTTATACAATCCTATTTAAATATCGATTTTATGTTTTTAAGACAATTTTTTCAATCTATAACAAGCAGAACTATTTATGTATTATTATAGAGAATTTTGTTGAAATAGATTTACTTTCTGATATAATAAGGTGATATTTTTAAATGTTGGAGGAAGTTGTGAGACGCTCAATAAGTTTACGAACATATTTTTCAATATATCTAGGCATTTTAATAATACTAATGTCAGGTATACTAAGTATTATCATAGGTAATAAATCAATCCGTGAGATGAAGAATGATAAAGGGGAAGCGTTAGAAGAAATCGCCTATCAAATGGCTGACAAAATGGATGCTTATATGTGGTCACGATCAGGAGAAATTTTTACATTGTCACATCTTGACACGTTGCTTGATTCTAATGATGTAGATACTATACAAAATCTTCTTGAACAATTGAAGGTAAATATTCCATCCTTCTCCTGGATTGGATTAACTGATAATAAAGGTACTGTTATAGCTTCTACAGAAGGAATTTTATCCGGAGTTGATATATCAGAACGCCCAGTATTCATTGAAGGAAAAAAGGGTAAATTTATAGGTGATGTACACGATGCTGTTTTATTAGCTAAACTTTTACCGAACCCTTCTGGTGAGCCTATGAAGTTTGTAGACGTCAGCACTCAAATTACGGATTCGAAAAGTTCATTTAAAGGAGTACTTGCTGCTCATTTAAGTTGGGATTGGGCGCGTGAAATTGAAAAATCCGTTATGGAACCACTTCATGATCGTTCAAATATTGAAATGTTTGTTGTTAGTTCTAAAGATAATGTTATCCTTTTAGGTAATAATGAAATGATAGGTAAAACATTAAACTTAAATGGTATTAGTGAAACGAAAGACAATGTAAAACATTGGTCAGTTGAAACCTGGGATGATGGTAAACAGTATCTTACAGGTTATACATTAGCTGATGGATATATGAATTATAAAGGATTAGGATGGATTACAATTGTTCGTCAACCATTAAAACAAGCATACAGTAGTATACGAGATTTACAGCTTTTTATACTGTTGGTTGGATCTATTTGTGCTATTATTTTTAGTATCATTATTTGGCTTATCGCAAGTAAAATTGCTAACCCTATAAAGCAAATTTCAACTGCCGCTGAATACCTTCGTATTGGAAAGAAAGAACAGATTCCCCAGTATTATGGTATAAAAGAAATTGAAATGCTGTCAGTATCCTTACGAGAACTAGTTAACAGCTTAATGAAAAGTGAGACTGCTCTAGATGTTATGGAATCAAAAGCACATAATGATTTTTTAACTGGAATACCAAATCGCGTAGGTCTAGAAAAATATCTAGAATATGCGACTCAAGCTGCTTTAGAAAATCATAACAAATTATTATTTTTATGCCTTGACCTAGATGGTTTTAAGAATGTGAATGATACTTATGG
Source organism: Anaerocolumna sp. (assembly GCA_029239975.1). Classification (GTDB taxonomy): domain Bacteria; phylum Bacillota; class Clostridia; order Lachnospirales; family Lachnospiraceae; genus Anaerocolumna. Next base: position 11,557 of record JARBTX010000022.1, on the reverse strand, counting down.
CCATCATATTGGAGATTTACTACTAAAAGAAGTATCAAAGAAATTATCAAAGTTTGTAACTAATGAAGAACTAGTTGCTAGATTAGGCGGTGATGAATTCGTTATAGTAGTTCAAGGTCATTCCTATATAACATTGGAAGAAAAAAATGATTTTGCCAATCGTATTATTACAGAAATAAACACACCTATTATAATTGAAGGTCACTCACTACATGTTGGATGCAGTATTGGTGGTGCTATTTGGAGTGAACATTTAAGTGTCACTGACATATTAAAAAAGGCTGATGAAGCTTTATACGATTCAAAACACAATGGTAAAAACAAAGTTACTTTTTATAGCACCTTTCAGTAAATATTATGGACATTATATCAATATTGATATGATGTCCTTTTTCATATAAATACAAGATTTATCTTTATTTCGCTATATTTATTATGAATAAATTGTTAAGTATACTTGGTTAGTTATAAGTAAACAATAAATCTGTAAATAATAAAAATACTTGAAAGGAGTTTATCTATGAGCAATAGAGAGATGAATACCAGTAACAAAAAAAAAGCAGGTAATGGAAATGGTAATTCTGTGATTAACAATCATGAATATTCTAATAAGGTTAATTCTAATTCGTCAGTATCTTCAACTGGCCTTGATAATGCTAAAGATATAAAAGATAATAAAAAAGAAGATTAAAGTTAATATTAATTCTATAATTACTTTTCATTTTTTAATATATAAAGTGAAGATTGATCAAAGTTAAAATCAATCTTCACTTTAAATGTATTATCAAGTATTGTAACTTTAATTTTTATACCGTATAGAAGGAGATATTTTATTTTATACAATCATATAATATTATAATCACATCCTTGAGGTTAATCATGATCATACATGTTGTTAAAAGTGGTGAGACAATTGATTCAATAGCTAAAAATTATGGGATTACGACAGAACAGTTGATTCAAGACAATGGAATCAATAATCCTAATAATTTAGTTATTGGAGAATCCTTGGTTATATCAATACCAGAAACCACTTATATAATTAAAGAGGGTGACTCTTTAGAAAATATAGCAACTTATTATAATGTCTCTTTAAACCAGCTACTGGCAAATAATCCATATCTTTCAGAAAGAGAGTATATATATCCAGACGACCTTATTGTAATTTCTTATAATAAGAAAGGTAAGATAACTACACATGGAAACACAGTAGCTAATATTAATACAGAAACACTAATAAAGACATTACCGTATCTTACTTATATTTCTATTCTAAACTATACAGCTACTAAAGAGGGTGAAATAATTTCGTATTATGACGATACGGGCGTAATTGAGACTTCAAAAGCTTATGGTGTAGCTCCACTTATGTTACTTACTACATTAACAATTCAAGGCGAAGCAGATATACGAGTAGATTTTGATATACTATTAAATGAAGATTTTCAAAATAAACAAATTAAAAATATCCTAACTATTCTTAAAACGAAAGGATACTTTGGTTTAAATCTTTCTTTACAATACATAAGTTTATCAAATTTTCAACTGTATCAAAATTATTTTACCAAAGTAACAAATAGGTTAAACGATGAAGGATATCAAGTTTTTGTAACAATAAATCCAAATTTATCTGAAATGGATAATGAAGTAAACTTTCAAAAAATCGATTATTCACTTATTAATCAATTAGCACAAAATATAATATTTATGAGTTATGAATGGGCATTTAATATTAATCCACCTTCACCTATTAGTTCTACTTACAGAATAAAAGTTTTTTTGGATTATATTTTGAATTTTATCCCTCCAGATAAAATTATTATTGGTATAGCAACCATCGGTTACAGTTGGGAATTACCTTTTGTACCAGGTATATCTAATGTTTATTATATCTCCTATGACAAGGTTAATAACACTGCTTTTAACTTTGGTTCTACTATTAATTATGATGAAATATCACAAACTCCTTATTTTACTTATACAACTGAAGACACCCTTAATCATATTGTATGGTATATAGATTCAAGAACAATTAATGCTACTCTAGATCTAATCACAGAATATAACCTAAAGGGAATAAGTATATGGAACATAACTGTATTCAATCCGCAATTATGGTTACTCGTAAATTCTCAATTTGATATTGAAAAGATAATAATTTAGTAAAAAAAATATAAATAATATAAATTAAGGAAGCCCACAGTAATGAAATGTATGGCTTCCTTATAACTTTAATCTATTCATAGTTAAAATGATGTACTTTACTAACATTTATTAAATATACAATAATTAATACCACACCACGTAAAACAGCTCCAGCTACAAAACCAATCCATAAACCAGTTAGTCCCAGTGGAGTAATCGAAAGAAAATAGGCGAGTGGGACTCTTATGGTATTACAAAAAATACTAACCAATGAAGGTGGTAATGTATTTCCTGTTCCACGTAAATAACTTGAGGATAAATTCTCTATACTGCCTGATATTTGGCAGGTTGCAAGGAATATCATATATGTAGCACCTAAAGTAATCGCTTCTTTTTCATGCAAGAATATCGACATTAAAAACTCTCCAAAGAACAGCATTAATAATGTTACAAGTAATCCCCAAATGCTCATTGCTACAAATGAAATTTTCATACCACGCCTAATTCGGTCTTGTTTCCTTGCGCCAAAATTTTGCCCTATAAATGTAGTAAGTGCTGTCGCGTATCCACCTGCAATTAACCAAGTTAGCGATTCGATTTGTGATCCAACTCTCATAACTGCCATTGGGTACACTCCAAACCCCGCCACCATACGATTAATTAATATAGTTAATGATGAAAATAGCAAATTTTCTAACGCCACTGGAATACTCCATTTTAAAATCTGTTTTAACAACGGAATATCCATTTTGGCAAATAATTGATAGCTTTGAAATGGTCGCAAGTTGCCTTTCGTAATGAAAAATACTAAAGTAAAAAATACAACAATCTGAGATATTACTGTTGCGATACCGGCTCCATTAATCCCTTGCTTTAGTACGAAAATAAATATTGGGTCTAAAATCATATTCAAACCAATACCTATGACATTAACAATAAAGGGTACTCTTGAATTTCCACTTGCGTTAAAAGTTGAAGTCATAACTGCGGATGTAAACGTAAATGGTGTTCCTATACTTATAATCATTAAATACGACTGCGCTGATAAATTAACGTCAACATCGGTAATATTGAAGAAACCAATTAATTGAACTCTGAAAACAAGCATTAATAACATATATATAATACCTAGAATTGCACTAAAGATAAATGCAGTCTGCGCAAACTTTTTAGCAATATCTATTTTACCACTGCCAAAATTTTGTGAAACGCCAATATCGATACCGGTGCGACTTAGAATCATCAAAGACATAGACACCCAAGTAAACATACCTGCAGTACCTGCTGCTGCTACAGCACCACTTCCAATACTACCAAGCCAAAACATATCAACTAGGTTATACGCCATTTGCATAAATGAAGTTCCCATAATAGGTAGTGCAATCAACAGTAATTTATTTAAAATTTTACCTGTTGTTAAATCATATTTTTCTAATCTCATAAAATCTCCTATGTATAATAGACTTTCAAATCATGTATCATAAAGATATATTTAAAAAGTATTTTTTTAGTACTTTACTATTTAGTATTTCACTTCTTAGTGCTAACTTTTTAGTAATTTGCATTATTAGTACTATAATTTTTTGTATTTTTCCCTTTTAGTGCTTTACTTTTTTGGTAATTTGCCTTTTTGTTTTTAGTATCTTGCTTTTAGTGCTTTGCTTCTTTAATATTTTGCTTTTAAATGCTTTATAGTTTAAGCTAATAAAATAATCTTTATGACATAATAAAACCTTCTCAATCATATTGATGAAGGTTGAGAAGGCTTAATTTTAATCCTTAATCGAAACATTATTATATAATTTATGTTCAATACCGAAATTTAGTTTAACATTAATATATGATAAAATCAAGATTAATTAATTCTTTAACAATTACATACTTTAAACGCTAAATACCCGATATATATTTTACTACCATATCTAATAAGATGGGTAAGCGCATAGTAATATAAAACATATCATTGTTAATTTTTATATAATAATCAAATTGATACTACTAAGAAAAAAATGGATATACTACTGTAGGAGTATTTTCTAATTAGATAACACTGTGTGGAACTGAAAGTGTTTCACATTCTATAATTATAATTTCTCCCATACTATACATTTTTATAATAATTCAATTATTAATAATAACTGTGTTAACATAAAAATTGTATCATATTCACATGATATAATACGATGGAACTTATTTAAGAAATATAGATTATAACCTATAAGGTGAGGTGTTTTCATGAAACTAGAAACATTATTTTTAAAGATAGCTGTTGTGATTATTGGAATCCCAGTATTTGTCTTATGTATACTTGGGTTATTTCGAATAATTAGTGATGCCGTTAATCCTGAGTATGCTTCTTTGCTATATCCTATTTTAGTTGGTATGTACGCATCAACCATACCATTTTTCTTTGCATTGATTCAGACGTTGCGACTTTTGACTTGTATTGATAAGAATAAAGCTTTTTCTGATTTATCTGTAAAAGCTTTAAAGAATATAAAATACTGTGCATTTACAATTAGTATTGTTTATGTGGTAGAAATGCCATTCTTTTATTTATTAGCTGAAAAAGACGATACTCCAGGAATCATACTAATCGGAATGGGCTTTGTATTTGCTTCATTTGTGGTTGCAGTCTTTGCTGCTGTTCTTCAAAAATTATTAAATAATGCTATAGAAATTAAGGAAGAAAATGATTTGACCGTATAAGGCAAAAAAGACAATTATAAATAATTCTCCATGATAAAACTCTCTTTTGTTTTAGTCTTTATAACCCTTCGAAATTTTCTACGATTAATTCGTTTAATTTTTCTACCACCCCGTTTCCAATAGCAGCAATATCTCCTGTCAAATTTATCTTCATATGTCAGTCTCTTAATAACAGCTCGCATATTATATCTCCCGTACTCCCGTTATAATTAAATTTCAAGTTAACTTTTGATTCAAATGTCTTGCATGCTATTCACTTACTTAAATAACATTTATTTTACCATTCCAATAAAACAAGGTAACTCCTACGCTAGTAGAAGTATTTTCATTCCAATCATAGTGCATATGTGGTAAGGAATCTTCAATATATACATCACCATATTGGATCAAGTTATATGCTCCACATGATAACGAGCTAAATCCATCTCTATTCGTTGATATATACATATTGGTTTTACGAACTTTTACCTTTAAACGCCTATTAGTTTTCCATCTATCAATATATTTAAAATTAACATTTGTGTCTCGTGTTATAATTTCTTCTGACCATACACCTACCTAAGCCCCTAATCATAGCTTTTTTAAACTCAGATTTAGTCATAATTACCTCATACTTTTTTACTAAAATCTTATAGTGCTTGCCGAAAATTTTCATTTCGTTACAGATTTAATCTTTAAAATAACAAATGCTCGCTTACCTTTGTGTTATTTTATTAATATCATAACATATAATTTCCCATAATATAACAATGAATTAAGTTTCTTCTCTTTAAAAGGTATCATTTTCGTAGGGTAATAGCTAGTCAAATAAAAAGGAAACTGACATTGATTAACTGCCATTTTCCCTTTTAATTTACGAATTACAATTATTTATTTTTTAACTTCATCCATTCATCCACAAGTTTATAATATATATTATCCGGTTCGGTATTTTCAATATAAAACTCCAATGACTGGACATAAATTTTCTGTCCATCTACATACACAAGATCAGCATTTCGAAATAGGAATTCATCGGTTTCATCGTCTTGACATTCACCATAAAACATACATCGGATTTTCATACCTTCAAACATTGTATCAAAATATTTGAAACCGTCAAAAGTACCTTCTGCCTTTCCATTATTGCCAAAGAAATCTAATATTTTTTGCTCCTCACTCCATTTAAAGGTTATACAAATTTTTTCAAGTTCAAATTCTAGTCCGTGGGCAAATATCATTGTTTTTCCGTCAATTTTGAACTTAATTCCTTCATCATCTAGCTTTTTAGCTATTAATAACAGAATACGCCAATCTTCCTTTTGTTTCATGTCTTTAACACGAATTAGGTATTTCTTCCTTTCTTTTTCCATTGATATTCCTCCTTTATATTTGGTATTTCTATCATAACAGCAAGGAAGGTTTTTATCCTGTTCTGGAAACTGTTGTTTTGTCTGGTTTATCAACAGCTCATCTGTTGATATATTTTCCCATCCACCCTGAATTACTAACTTAATATGTATAGGGTTGAATATTGTAATTTTAGGATACGTTCTTCTAATAAGACTCGGTGGAAATCCATGAAATCGTGTAAATGCCTTAGCAAAGGCCTCAGGTGTCTCATAACCATACTTATATGCTAAATCAATAATTCTTATATTAGTTACCATAAGTTCTTGACCAGCAAGCGAGAGTCGTCTGTACCTTACATACTCCATGATTGTCATATTACATACTGTCTTAAAAATACTATTCATGGTAGAAATACTCAGAAAAAATTGTGCAGCTATACTATTTGGTATCAACTCTTCAAGAATATTTTTTTCAATATAATCAATGATATTCTGTACGGTATCTATTGAAATATTATGATTATGATTCTCTTCTAATTTCTTTGACATGATCTATACCCCCTAAATTGGTAGCTCCATTATATATTCTTAAGAGTTGTTATTCCTGTCTTTAAAAATTCATTTTTGTCAGTTAATGATATTTAATTTAATTCGTGGTCAGACAATAGTTCTTGGGCAAAAAACCAATAATCACGTAAAGGAGATAGGGTATTGCAATTATTCGAATGTTTAAAATAGAATTACAGTTGTCCCTGTTCAAAGTTATGATTATAATGTTTTATTAAATAAAAAGGACTAAGGTGCAGATTTACAGAGAAAGATAGTTAAAACAGGTGAAGTACTCTTTTTTCGTGGACATAATCAATTAAATGGCATGATTTAAATGTTATTGTAAAATCATCATTACTAATCAAAAGATAAAGATTTATAACATCTAGTTTGTTAAAGTTTGTATAAAAATTATTATGCAATAGGATTTTTTAATTCATTTCCAAAAGCGCTTTCATCCATAATATATCCAGAAAAATAACCATCTACAGCATATCGTAATCTTTCTAAATAAAGATTGTATTTTTTCCGCGGAAAATTCTTTATTCTATATAAATCATCTGGAGCAAAATGATATAATATGCTTTCAAGGATAAATCGATATGTAACATTTATTTTTATTGAAACATCCCTATCAATACCTTTATTAATTGATTGTAACGCTATTTCACGTAAGCAATTATAATATTTCCAAAAACTAACTTTATCAAATTTACTTTCTTCATGTAGATAGTAAATAAAACTTCCCTCTATTGAATTGTAATTATTATCCAATATCTTTGCCGAATGCATGTTATCCTCTTTTATCATTAATCTACTTTAAAACAAATTTTACATTTACGTCAATGTGTGATAATATATATGTCCATTTAAAATATTAATCTTAAACATAGATGCCATCTGGAAAGTAATGATGAATGAATTTAATTTGCATAAAGATAATCGTTAGAATAAAATATATAACTTTATATCAAATCCTTATAAAAAGTCATTTTATTACCTTATAGCGCATAATAACTCTCTAACTTTCTACAGCCTTATATACCTATTTCTATTAGAATCCCTATCATTTGAGATTCCGTTCGTATCCCCTGAATTGAATACTGAAATATATCCATCATCAAGATTTAACCCTATCCCATTTAACAAATAGGTAGTCTGTTTTTTTCCTAGTTCATTTGTATCGTTCTCGTTATATTTTATTTTGCTTTCGAACTTATATTCAATCAACTCTATATCTTTTATAATTCTGCCATTTATATTATTTAATACTTCTAAGGCGTCCTTTCTCCATTCAAATTTGAATTTACCAAATTTCTCAAAGTCATATGCCTCTAAGTCAGATGAGAAGTTTATTTCATTAATAGTTACCGATAACTCATTAAGATTCTTATTACATATTTCGATATTATACCCTTCAACACAAATCACTACAACACCATCACTATCCCATTCATTATCATTCTCTTCCCACATAACCATGGTATACTCTATTTGCTTCCCAATAACATTCTTTAATTTTTTACCGTTAGATTCTATAAACTCATTAATAGTACAGTAAAAGGTTGGATTATAATTTTCAATTCCAAACATAATATCACTTCCCAGATTTGATTTTGGACTTTTTACTACTTTATCATCCATTTAATTTTAATTTTTTTATGTATAATTCCTGTAGACACTTCATTAAAGGGGTATGACAATACAGTTTTACCTTGCTTTATTTTTTTGTAACTTTATAATCATCATCAGATGGCGTTATCATGACTGCCTCCTTAATTTAGATAAATATAAATCATTCTCCTACAACTAATGATATATGGTATTTAATTTCTAATTTATGTATTCTATATATAATGGAACCATACACTCATTAACAAATGAGTCTATATTTTTATAAATATCTGTTCTAGGATATAATGGACTACCTTCTATTGTTTTACGAAATGTTAAATGAACTACGGCAAATTCAAAATCACAATTATAAACTTGATATAAAATATCATCGCAGTCATACCGCCGTCCAATCGCAGTAACCTTTTTGCCATATAAAATATGTTGGTTCCCTATCTCATTATTAAGTTCATTTTCAAAAAAATGTTTATTGTTAATAAGTGAATTCCATGGTTCCAACCAATCTATATCATCCATTAAAATTATTCTCCTAAATCTGTTTTATTTATTTTGAATTACAATAATATCATCAAGCGTTAATTCTATATACCTATTATCTTGAAAGATTGTATTCGTTGTATCTTTCATGTTTTTCATTAACTTAATCAAATCTATTTCTTTCGGTAATGGGATAAGATTTTTATTTCCATCTTCACATTTATGAACCATAAAAATAAATTCACCATTTTCAAAGTCTATTTCAAAACTATCCATGACTTGAACAGGATTAACTTCAAAAAAATCAAATTGTTGTGATATAAAGTGTTCATAAATTAACTCGTACAAAGCATTTCTACCTATTTTTATTATTCTATATTTACCAAGCTCTAATTCTTTATAAATACTACTTTTCATTGTTTCATCTAACAATCTTACCAGATTATCAATTTCACAAATTGAACCTTCTGATGAATATTCAAATGATCCATCTTTTAATTCATACTCTTTATATACTATGGCAGTATTTCTATTTAATTTATTTATGAGAATTTCGTTTCCTTCAAACTTCCCTTCTCTAATTTCCGGAGAGATTAAGAAATTTCTCATTGCTTCATACATATCTTGATTAAGTTCTCCACTGAAAAACGTATTAATGATATCCATCATTACCTCTCCACCCTTAAAATTTAACATATTCCATTATTATACATTACTTATTAGCTAAACATCAATATGATTTACAGAAGATCTAATAATTTTACCCAATTATTATATCACTGTCTGTGCTTTTATCGTTATTATTTCTATATAAGAATTAATAACTATGTGATTAATAGCTTCTAGTTCACTAATTTCATAGGAGCATACAACAAACTTAAGCATAGGTTATTTTTATTCTAATATCCTAATTGTTTTCTCTTAATCTTCTCATTCTACAATAAAAGCATTACTCTTTCATAATGTCCCAATTTAACATTAAAATCCCACCATCCACCATAGCTCAACTATGATAGACAGTGGGATCTGGATTTTTATCTCTTTTTTACTTATAGCCACCAGTATATCATTACTGGTGTAATAGTTAACAATTTCAAAAACACAAAGAATTCTTCAGACTCTCTAATGAATTCATCTTGCCAAACTTACTTACTCATTCCAGTTATGATATACTTCCTGAACATCGTCATCTTCATCAAGTAAGTCTAATGTTTTATTCATCATCTTAATATCAAGCTCGTCAGTAAGATCAACCCAAGTTTGTGGAATCATGGTTACATCAGCCTGAGCCATAGGGATTCCTGCTTTTTCAAGTGCTTCACGAACTTCGCTGAAAGCATCTGGATCTGTTAATACTTCAAAGCTATCATCTTCTTCTGCAAAATCTTCTGCACCAGCATCTAGTGCAATCATCATAAGCTCATCCGCTTCCATTTCACATTCTTCTTTGTCGATGATGATTTGTCCTTTTTTATCAAACATAAAGGATACACAACCTGGTGTTCCAACATTACCATTACCTTTTGTAAATGCATTTCTTACATTAGAAGCGGTACGATTTTTGTTATCGGTTAATGCTTCTACAATAATAGCAATACCATTTGGTCCATAACCTTCATAAGTAATATGTTCATAGTTAACTGCATTTGCATCACCTGCTGCTTTTTTGATACTTCTATCAATTGTATCGTTTGGCATGTTGTTAGATTTTGCTTTTGCAATAATATCTTTTAAACGACTGTTTGCGTTAGGATCAGCGCCACCTTCTTTAACAGCAACTGCGATTTCTCTACCTAACTTGGTAAATATTTTACCTTTAGTAGCGTCATTCTTTTCTTTTTTATGTTTAATATTGGCAAATTTTGAATGTCCTGACATATAAAACTCTCCTTTTTAATAATTGAACTACACATCCATTCATTTTATCACGGTCATTTCACTTTTACAAGCTTTTCGAATTGATAAGTTTGTTCAATTTTTCCATAACAGCGATTGTTTCTTCTGTAGTTTTGATAACGCACATAACTGTATCGTCACCAGCAATACATCCCATGATTCCGTGTATATGTAATGCGTCTAAAGCAGCTGCTACAGCCATTGCCATTCCAGAAACTGTTTTAACAATTATAATGTTTTGTGCCATATCCATGGAAATAAATCCATCTTTCAATACACGTACGAATTTTTCGCTTAATCCTGTTTCTGTATTATTAAGTACAATGTATTTTTGCTTTCCATCTTCGACTGAAACTTTAGTCAGCTTTAATTCACGTATATCCCTAGAAATAGTAGCTTGTGTCACATTGTAACCAGCTTTTGTTAAAAGGTCAGCTAGTTCTTCTTGTGTTTCAATGTCATGTTTATTAATCAATTCAATAATTTTACTTTGTCTTCCTACCTTCATGATTTTAATCTCCGCCTTGTCCAATTTTTGTTCTAAGTATCTCAAAGAAACTAGTATGATTAATCTTCACTAAATTCGTTTCTTCTTTGGCTTTTCTGATATCAATAACATCCTCCGTTTGCAGTAATATAGCCATTCTACCGTCGAAGGTTGCGATTGCTTCTTCTTCTTGAGTTTTTTTGCTCTTGTCTATTTTAATTCGAATCGTGTCATCAGAAGAAACAACAATACTTCTAGCATTTAAGGAATGTGGGCAAATAGGAGTTATAATCATTACCCTTGAATCCGGTTTAACAACCGGCCCACC
>JARBTX010000179.1 GCA_029239975.1 Anaerocolumna sp. | reverse complement strand
GTACAATCAGAAGTATGATTGAAAAAATAAATATTTTTATATAATTACTCTTCATTCTTGGCAACAAGCCTTCTTTGCTCACCTAATAACCTCCAAATAACTAATTATAAAACAAAAATTACTAAAATATAACATTAGACTATTATAGGCTTTTTTGTAATCCTATGCAATATGAATCATAAATCTGTTACTACGTAAAATCAGTTTGAATTTTCAACTTATGTGATGTTTACCATATCTACTTAATCATTCTCACTATTGATTTGTACATCTTTCCATTGTATTGATTCATCAATGGAACAATTTTTTTCTGTATTAATTTTAATACTTTTACCATAATCTTTCGGTACCCTAATAATTAAATAAGGGCATTGAACATCTAAAGTAATCGGTATTCTGTTGTTACCCATAATGGTTAATATCTTATTCTCTTCATTAATATTATAATGATAGCTTACTCCTTCATAAAAGGAAACATGTATTTGATCATCTTCTGAAACCTCTACTTTTACATTATCCATGGTTTCATCTATAATAATTTCACTAACTTTTGTCGCATCTATATTAAAGTCTTTTTTCGTTCTCCACTCTATTACTCCAATAACTAAAATGCAAACGATCATAATTGCAATAATCATCCGTTTCTTCATATTGATCATTGACCTCCCTATCTAATTTTCTACAGATCACTTTTATTAAATCTAAAAATAGTTCCCAAGATAAAAACAATACTTATTAGAATATAAGTACTCATTGGTTTTATGATTCCTGCACTAAATAAATCGCCTGAAAGTTCCCCTATTAAGCAAATTAAAATTATAAAATTTAGTGGCATTGCAAAACCACAGTTTTTAATAGCAAAAGTACAAAACATACAAACTGAGATAAAAGCAATATTAATCAGCATAAATTTAACATCAAAATTAATGATAGCAGGAATGTATTCCGGTATATTTCCCATACCTACAAAAACAATTGTGGTTATGCCTCCAATTGCCACCATGATACTATTTAAAATTATAATAAACCCACTAATTCCAAAGAATTTAGAAAGTACAATTTTAAACCGGCTAATTCCTTTACCAGTAACCTGTTGAATACTTCTAGTTGTATATTCATCCGATACTGAGATTGATGTCAGAATTGGAATTGTAATTAATGCTGATACAAGGCCAAACACTGCTATATTACCTAATATAATTAATGTACTCTTAACTTCATTGCCATACCGCGATGAATCGCCTAGTATAAGTGAAAATAAACCTAATGTATCATCATTTGTTAATTCTATAATATCAGAATCTAGAAATGATCTACATTGAATAAAATATAAAATCCCTGCAATTATGTAGATCAATAGGATAATTATAATCAAATTATCTTTCTTCATCTTATAACTTTCTCCGTACAACAAATTTAGCAATCTACTCACCTCCCATCAAGTTAATAACATATTCTTCAAAGTCTTTTCCCTCTTTATTTACACAGCTAACATTAATGCCATCCATTACCAATGCTTTATTTATATCACTTATTCTTTCAAAGCTATCATAAATATGAATCAGATTCCTATCCATTATTTTAAAATTATTTAGGCCTATTTTCTCTCTAAGTATATAATAGGCACTCTCTGAATTATCGACCTCAAGCTTTAAGTATTTCTTACACCTTGCTATGCTTTCCTTCTGATCAAATTCATCTATCAGAATTCCGTTATCAATAACTCCATATCTGGTTGCAATTTTAGAGAGCTCTCCAAGTATATGGGATGAGATTACTATTGTAATATTATTTTCCTGATTTAATCTCTTTAATAATTCTCTAATCTCCTTAATACCTGTTGGATCAAGGCCATTTATGGGTTCATCAAGAATTAGAAAATCAGCAGTACTAATAAGTGCAATTGCAATGGCTAACCTTTGTTTCATTCCTAAGGATAGAATTTTCGCTTTTTTATCTGCGCTTTCTAATAATCCTACTTTATCTAATATATCGTTTATCTTATTTAGTTTGTAGTTACCCGTTATAATGCTATAATAAATCAAGTTTTCCTTCACTGACATTGATGGATAGAAAGACGGAGTTTCTATAATGGAACCTATTTTTTCCCTTCCCTTTGTTAAGTTGCCACTTTCAAACAACTTAATTTGGCCACCACTCGGGATTATCAACCCACATATCATTTTCATGAAGGTGCTTTTACCGGCGCCATTTCTTCCAATGAAACCATAAATATCACCTTTCTTGACATTCATGCTAACACAATTTACCGCTATCTTGTCTTTGAACGTTTTTGTTAAATTTTTTGTTTGCAAAATGTATTCCATACTGATTTGAAAATCCTTTCATATCTTTTATTACGATAGAAGCATAATAAAGAGTTTAAGATCGTTTATTAAAGTGATTTATTACTATATGTAGCTTAATATACTACCCTTTAAACAACGTTTCAGTAATCTTAAATCTAGCTTAAAATTATATCAAATATTGTTACATCACCTACTATTTTTTATCTCACACAAAAAAAGTTCAATATTCAACTAATCCCTTACTTTTATGGGGTTCTTTCGCAGTTTCCCCTAGATAGTTTTTCTCTAAATTAATTATATACCCCGTTGGGATACCTAAATGTTACAAAAAAAGATTAGCAATAGCAAAAAGAGACCCTCATATCAACTATTGAAGTTAATATAAGGGTCTCTCATTTTATTCTCAAGAAAAGCTACGTTCTTCTCGCAGAGAAAAATTCATCTTACTTGTTATTTAACACTGCCTGTGCTGCTGCTAATCTAGCGATCGGCACACGGAAAGGAGAACAAGATACATAGTTCAAACCTACGTTATGGCAGAATTCAACGGTTGAAGGA
>JARBTX010000178.1 GCA_029239975.1 Anaerocolumna sp. | reverse complement strand
TATTTTATTCAAGATGTAGTAGTTAAAACTACATATAACAAAAGATTAGAGTCCGTTGCTGAAGTTGGGCTCTGTAGTAGGTCATCGCAGCACATTCAAGAACCTAAGCTAAGAGCTAGCTAAGGTTCTTGAACGTCTCTAATCCGAGACGTTAGTGGAAATCCATGAGCAACTTTCGGTATTTTGATAGAGATTCAAAATATTAGTAATAAATAAACTTATCCCGACAAACAATAAATGGTATTAAAACCTGTGGAGATGAAAGAGCATTAGAACAGAGGGAAAAAATATGGGCAAAAAAGTAAAAAAACAAGACGTTAAATCTACGGCAAATAGAAGAATGGAAGTGGTTCATAAAAAGAATGGTATTGAAAAGATGGTTCATTTCTACAATTTTATTGGGACAATAGTTGGTTTTTGGGTATTATTATACCCCAATCCCTATAAAATTGTTATTACTATTAGCATAATAGTTGCTTTAATGGGGTTTATTATTATGTTTATATTTAACAAATCAGTTGAATTTATTACCCAAGATAAGTCTCGACCTTCTGTAGGGGCGCCTGTTATTCTTAATTCAGCAGCTATTTGGGGCATTGCAATTTTTCATAGTAACACCATATATTCATACCTGTTTTGGACATATTTTATCATCTGCTTTGCACCCCTTGTCCTTCTAATGGCTGTTCTAAAGAAAATTAATTATAAAAACATTCCATTTTTAATTTTTATTTTATTATCTATAACTTCATTTTCTATGGGAACTATAACAATTATTAATCATTTATATGACAATACAACACCAGCTATATACTATACATCAATAGTAAAAAAGAATATCTATGAGAGTGGGTCAAAGTATCATGTTAAATTACATGAAATATGGGTATTACCACGTGGTCCTTTAGAGAGAAAAACCAAAGTAGTTGTCTCACAAGAGTTCTACGATGCAGTCTATGATGATCAAAGAGTTGAATTATGCATACAGTCTGGATTATTAGGTATAAAATGGTACTATCTTCAATTTTAACGTACATTACAGTATAGAATTTAAAATGATATTTTGTTATGTATGATTAGTTTACAACAATGGAACTTCCACTAACAAAATGTTCAAGTCCGCTTTGCATGGGAAGACTGCAAAGGTGTCTTGAACACGAAACGTTATACGCAATACAAGAAGGGGGAATCCGTATGCCATGGTTACCGATGTATTTAGATAAAGAGGACCTTCGTACAATTATAGAACTGTTAAATATTGATCCGGATATTGCATTTATTAAGTATAACGGAAAAAACAAACTTAGAAGATGGATTGCAGTAGAGAAAATACAGGATTATGACTTAGAAAGATATTGTCTGTGGCATATTCCAAGTGGACCACTCCCATTAAAAGTTTATAGAAAAGATGCTGATGAATTCATTATAAATCCATTTGAGGGCTGGGAAGAGAGGACTTCAAGTGGAAACAACTGTTGTCCAAATTTTGGAGCAGGACACGTCGGCATTATATGGTTAAATAATCGTACAGGAGATTCAAATAAAATAGGATTATCTTCCTTTGAATGGATAGGTAACTATTTTAGGTTAACTGGTTCGCCAGCACATGAATCTACAGAAGTTTGGTGGAAGAATTTAAGAAAAAGGATTAGTAAGATTTCTAAAAAAATAGGGAGAGATGATAGTGGTAAGCCAGAAATATTCTGCTTGGAGCACGCTTTAATGAAAATTGAAAGTGGGTTACTACGAGACATTAACCCATAGGTGATACTGCGTATAACAAAGTGTTCAAGTCCGCTTCGCATTAAAAGACTGCAAAGCACTTCTGCGAAGCCAAGTGCGGTCGCTCTAAGCTTCTCGACGTCTTGAACAGGAAACGTTATCGGAAATCCTTTTAGAACAAGTGCAAGGTCAAGGCGTTTAAACAATTTTTTGTATTTCCATAATTCGAGTAAAAATTATAAATCAAATTTTTGGAGGTTAAAATGTTCTGGAAGAAGAAAAAACAAAAGCCCGATGGAATTAAACAACACATTTATATAGGCGATTCTGAGATAGAAAATGGTTATCCTCAAAGCATTATTGACCCTCTTTGGTGGTCAGTCAGTATATATGATGGAGAAGAAAAGTATAATTCAGATTTAAAACAATTTTCTTTATCACAAAGATACATTTTTGCCATACAGTGGTATGTTGCAGAAGTTTGCAATGGTGGACATGACCAGTTTTATTCTAATTCAACAGGAATAGTATGGAAAGATGCCTTAGAAGGTTTTAAAGAAATTGGTCATGAAAAGGCTTATAAAATACTTAAGGAATCTGCTGATAGATTAGGTGGGCATCCTTCAATGGAAAGAGATAAAAGAGAAGAACAACTTAATAATTTGAATGGTGATTTTGAAGATCTCGATAATGACTTCTACGATATTACAGATTTAGATGAAATAATTATGAAATATATACTTAGCCATAAAGAAGAATTCTTCTTTGATGGTTTGGTAACTAAGCCGAATATATAATTATACTTAAGTTATGCTTAAACCTACTCTCTCCGATTGTATATTAAATATTAGTATATCACCAGTTTTGAGTGTGGTGCCAGTGGACTCCCGATAACAAAGCACTCAAGCTCGCTTTGGCTGCTATTGAGAAGGTCTTTGGAGAAGCCAAAGCACATTCCTTCACCGATGCAAGCACGCCAGGGAGTATTCCTTTTGGGTCCGGTTCAGGAACGTCTCTAATCAGAAACATTATATGAAATTCCCTTGCAATACGAAAGTAGAAATCCTAAATCGATTAGTTTAATTTTGAGTGAGGATTAATGATGGATATTAATATAGAATGGCTAGAACCTTGGGATTCCCTATGTACAGATGG
>JARBTX010000120.1 GCA_029239975.1 Anaerocolumna sp. | reverse complement strand
ATGGAAGACAATATAAATAATGATTTATTGAATAAAATAAACTATATCATTCATTTTATAGGTAAACAATTGGAGATATCTACAGATATACTAAGAAAATTATTCTATATGGAAATGGTTATGGCTGATTGTTGGAATATACAAGATGGTAACATAGTAAACCCCGATAATGTTAAATTCGCAGAAAGAATCTTATTAAATACATAATAAATGGAATTAAATTCTTTATTATTTACAATTGAACTGAAACGTTGCGAATATTAACCTAGACCCAAAGCATGCCGAACCGAACGTATCACAGAGCAGAGAATCCAGAGATTATAATTCTTCTAAATAATAATTTAAAAAATTTTAACATTATAGGAAAAAAATAAAAATTTTCTTCTATCTACCCCAAAAATTTCATTGGTGCATCCGTAACTATATAATACAACCAAAGAAAGGGGAATTTTATATGAAGAAAAAAATTCTAAGTGTTATTATTGCATCATCTTTATTATTGTCATCTACTTCAGTAGCATTTGCAAAACCAATCAAAGCAGTTGCTCTAAGTAAAAAAACTACTACGGTACAGGAAAAATCAAGTAAAAAGAATGTTAGAATTAAAGAAAAAAAGCAAAGTTTCAAAATTTCAGGATCACCTGTAATTAAGTATGGTAAGTATAAACTTCCAATCAAACCTATCACAAAAGGAATGGGAGCAACCGTAGATTTTGATAAAGAAAAAGCAATTCTAACGGTAACAAAAGGAACAACAACAATTGTTATTAACTTTAAAGAAAAAACTGTTCTGGTAAATGGTGTAGCAGATACAAAATCAGGAATCTTTACTGCGAAAAACGATAAGAAAATGAATGTACTAATCAAGTATATTGCTAACAAACTTGGAGTTCGTGTGAATGTTAGTGGTGATAATATCACAACTGAGATTCCAGGACTTGATTTACCAACAACTGTTACTGTTACACCTGTGGGAACTAATGTAGTTGCAAATACATTAAACAGCACAACACTTTATTTCACAGCTACAGCAAATGTAAAGGCTGGACAAGCAACAGGTGGTAAAGCTGAACTATATGTTGGATCAAAATTAGTAGCTACCGATGATTCCATATCTGCAACTGATACAACTGTTACTTTTACAACTGCAGATGAAACACCAACCAATGCGGAACTTCAAGCATTAATACCAGTAGGTGGCCAAGTTACAGTTAAACTTTATAATGCAGAACAACAATCCGTAATTAGTGCAGTAGCAAATCCTATTTTAAAAGCGGATTACGTTGCTCCATCTTTAACCGGAATAACTTCTGCAGTTTATAGCGTTACTGGTAGTGCAATTACTTTAAACGTTAGCGGTGCTGGTGCTGTAAACGATAAAGTTGATGTTACTAAAGTATCTGTTACTGACACTGTAAGTGGTATAACATACCAATTAACAAATACAGCAGGTACAGGATCTGTTGGTATAGTAACAAGTGATTCCAAACTTACAATTACTCTAGGTTCAGCGGACAAACTTGCATTAGCAGGTATGAAAAGCCAGGCTTTAGTAGTAAATGTGGCTGCAGGTTCTTTACTTTCTGATATTGCTGGTAATACATCCACAATAAATACAGAATTTAAGAATCTTCCTATAACGATTACAGAGTAATATAAATATACTTTCTACATCCTACTTAAAATATCATATAGATAAAAAATGGCAATCAAAAATTTGATTGCCATTTTTATTTATCTTACATAAATATGTTTTGGGATTCTTGGAATTTCTATGTTTTTCTAATGCACATCGTATTATAATGTAATTTTATACATTTCATATAGTAATTATACTATTTCTGTATTATAATAGTAAACATAGAAAAAGTTAAACATCTATTATTTAGTGGATGTTTATGTTTAATACTTCGCTAAGTATTAGTTCAGCAAATTGTGAAATTATACAATTTATAGAATTTTATATTGTTTTCACTACGGACTAATATATTAAAAATTTAAGGGGGAAAATTGTAACATGTATGAAATTACATTTTATGAAAATCAAGTAACTGCAGAAGAATTGTTATACTTACAGGAATCTGTTGGGTTTGGAAAGGCGAATTTATTACAATCTGAAAAAGCATTAAAAAATAGCCTATATTGTATTTCAGCTAAAGTAGATGGAAAAACTGCTGGAATGGGTAGAGTAATTGGTGATGGAGCAAGGATATTTTATCTTCAAGATGTATTTATCGCACCAGATTATCAAAGAATGGGCATAGGAACCGAAATTATGACCCATTTGTTAAACTACATAAAAGCGAATGCAATTGAACATGCACATACAACCATTGGCTTAATGTCTGCGAAAGGGAAAGAAAACTTTTATCTAAAATTTGGTTTCCGTGTTAGACCAAATGAAAAGGAAGGGCCTGGTATGATGTTTAATTTTACAAATAATTAAACTTATCGAGTCTTATTTAATACTAAAGCCGATGGTATGATATGCACTTATAGCAAACTAAGAAAAATTAAGTTAAGCATAAGTGTATGATATCGAAACCGTCGGCTTTTTATTGATTTATTTGATTCACTAGATGTTCATTTTATTTAATTATTATTGTATTTAAGCAAATCCAAAGTATCTCATAATACCTAAGAAAATTCCATATGCAAAACCAGATTGATTATCTCTAAGTTTTTGAGCATCTGAAGTGTTTGTCAAGTATCCTAATTCTACTAGAATGGATGGCATATTAGTTCTTCTTAATACATATAAAGATTGATTCACACGAATTCCATTATCTTTTGTTCCTACTGTCTGAGTGATTCCATTTAAAACCTGTTCACCTAGCCATTGTGATTGCGTACCTAATTGATAAATGTAAACCTCAGTTCCATTTATATCTGGATTTGGATTTGAATTACAGTGTATACTTATAAAATAATTTGCAGGCCACTCATTTGCTAGTCTAACTCTTTCTCTTAAACTAGTAGTATTATTCGTACCTAAAACCGTGGTAGGTTCTGGTCTTGATACTCGTGCTTCAAATCTTGGATCATTATTTAATAAGTCCCTTAACTCTATTCCCACTTGATAATTTATTTCTGATTCTTGCAATCCATTGCCTTCGGCACCACTATTAAAAGTTCCACTTGGATTGTGACCTTGATCTATAAAAATCTTTATAGCCAAAGTAACACTTCCTTTCTATTAAATTATATTTATTATATTCACACATATTAAATATGCTACAAGGAATCAATATATTATAAAATGTTTGTTATACATTCTACTTCTAATGGCATTACATATTCTTATAAATTGATTTGATGTACTCACGTGGTGAAATTCCCATAACTTTTCGAAAAGCTCTTGAAAAATATAAATTATCTTCAAAACCTACAGAAAACCCGACGGATCCAATGGAAAGCTTTGAATTTTTTAATAATTCACATGCCATACGGATACGAAATTCAAGAATCATTTGAATTGGTGACTTCTGGTATGTATCCATAAAGACTCTATATAATTGACTACGACTTATACCAATATAATCAGCAATATCTTGAACACTTAGTTTTCCTGCATAATTATATTCTATATATTCCATTGCTTTTATTGTATATACATTAGTGATATCTTGCCTACCCTTAGTCTGTTTTGCTTGTTCGACGAGCAGTGAAAGCCCAAGAAGGAGATACCCTGACATCTTAATCTTTGCTGAATCATGAATACCTTGTGATTTATATATATCCATAATATAATTTTCAAATTGATTATTTAGGTCTGTTAAAATAATTGGACTATCTTCTGAAAAATCCGTTTGATTTAGGATTATTCTGGCGTCATTACCGCTAAATCCTACCCAATAATACTCCCATGGATCGTCTTTATCAGCAATATAAGTAATTTCTATATTGGGATATATTAAGAATGTATTCCCAGCATTTATCTCAAAACTCTTGTTGCCAACCATATATCTACCTTTTCCAGATACTATATGATGGATTAAGTAAAATTTTCGTACACCTGGCCCCCATTGGTGTAAACTTTTACATTGTTCGTATCCAACATTGTAAACTCTAAGTGATAAAGATTCATCCCCATCGGATTTATATGAAATTTTTTGTAATTCATTCATATGTTTACTCCTATGTTTTTCTTATATTATAATTCATATAAATGATGTATGCAACAAAAGTGCATATAGTTGCAACATAAAACAATTGTGAAAACCATAAAAAAAGAATACTATTATATTACCGTAAATCGATTTATGAGTTAAAAGAATAAAGGAGAACTAAATTTATGACAATTCTAATTACAGGTGGAGCAGGGTATATTGGCTCCCATACTTGTGTGGAGTTTCTTAAAGCAGGCTATAACATTATAGTTTTAGATAATTTCTGTAATTCTGACCGACAAGTAATCGATTATATAAAGCAAATATCAAGTAAAAATTTTAAGTATTATGAATGTGATTTATGTAATAAAGCTCAGATAAATCGTATATTTATGGAAAATAAAATCGACTCAGTAATCCATTTTGCTGGTTTAAAATCAGTACCGGAATCCGTTAAGAATCCACTGAAATATTATGAAAATAATATTACTGGTACAATCAATTTATTGGATGCGATGAACAGCCATCAGGTAGTAAACATTGTATTTAGTTCATCCGCAACAGTTTATGGAATGAATAACAAAGTACCTTATAACGAAGATATGCCCTTGTCTGCAACGAATCCTTACGGCTGGACAAAAGTAATGATTGAACAGATCATAAAAGATTATGCTGCTGCCAATACTAGTTTTCGTGTTGCTATCTTAAGATATTTTAATCCTATTGGTGCTCATCCAAGTGGATTACTTGGAGAAAAACCTGAAGGGCTTCCTAGTAACTTAATGCCGTATATTTGCCAGACATCAATTGGTAAACTGCCATATCTTAAGGTATGTGGAACCGATTTTGAAACGAAAGATGGAACTGGTATACGCGATTATATCCATGTATGCGATATAGCGAATGGTCACCTAAAAGCTTTGGAATTACTAAATAAAAAAAGTGGGGTTTTCATCTATAACTTAGGTTCAGGAACTGGCACATCCGTATTAGAATTAATAACAACCTTTGAAAAAGTAAACGAAATGCAATTACCACGAATGAATTGTAATAGACGACCAGGAGATATTAGTGTAAGTTATGCAGATATTCATAAAGCAAAAAAAGAACTTGGATGGAAGATTAATTATACATTAGAAGATATGTGCCGAGATAGTTGGAATTACATTAAAAAATTTAAAGAATGCAACAATATTTAATATATTTATATATAATAGAAACAGTCAAAAGAATACTTAGGCTTCAAACTTTTTGAAGGTACAGAATATATCTACATTTTTTGGAATAAAATGGACTTTTGGTACAGCAATTATGATATAATAATCATAAAGAAAAGTGAATACCCTGAATTGCCTTCATAGTTTCAGGGTATTCATGAATACGGAAAGGAGTTTTATATATGAAAAAAAGAGTTCATACAATCATTATCTTAATTCTTCTTTATGGAGTAATTTATATACTTAATTCACAACTTTTCGATATAAGTAAATCATTTTATATGTACACTGTTAGTTGGACCAGTAGAAATGTTTTGCCATTTGTTCTAATTTTAACTATTATTATGACATTGATCGGAAAATGGTATTTTACTTCTTTTGTCTCATATACAGGTTATGTTTTAGGCATTATATTTGGAGATTTATTCGGCGGCTATGCTAGTAATATACCACCAAGGTATCAACATTATGGCTGGTTTATATGGGCATGCGTATATATTCTTTCTGTGGTTGTAGGGATTATTGTGGAAAGAATGATTACAGCAAGAAAGAAAATTGAATAACTATTTTATAATAAATACACAGTAATTTTTAAAACACAATAAATATTGATTATAGTTATACTTTTATATATTTCTATATTTTTATATTTTATAGTTGCAACTTACAACTGTTGTATGTTAATATGTGATTATTATAAATTATGAGGTGATACTATGATAAGTCAAGGAAGTGATAATTTAAGAGAATTACTTCGTATTCTGGTACGTAACTTAGGACTTCTTGAAAAAAGTGACGCATCTTGTTGTGGAGTAACTATTGCTCAATGCCATGCCATTGTTGAGATTGGAAGGGCTGGTCAGATATCACTCGTTGAATTAGCAGACATATTAGGCTTAGATAAAAGTACTATGAGTAGAACAATTAATAATCTGGTTGAGGCTAATTTAGCAATTCGAGAGATAGATTCAGAAAATAGACGGTATATTGTAATACAATTAACAGAAAAAGGCGATGATATTTTTACAAACATTGAGAATAGTATGCATGATTATTATTCAAATATCTTTACCAAGATACCCGATAATAAAAGACAACAAGTATTAGAAAGTCTACAGATTCTTACTAAGTCAATACATGATACTAGATAAATTCATATCGAGCAAGTAAATCAAGAACAAATTGATGGTGTTTTAGCATAGGGTTTATATTAAAGCAAATAAAAAGTGAAAAGAGGAATTCATATGGATTATATTATCAATGAGATGAAACCAATCGATTGGCAACAAGTATCTGAAATTTATTTGGCTGGTATTAAAACGGAGTTAGCTACATTTCAACAGGATGTTCCAACCTTTGAAGAATGGGATAAAGGTCATTCAAAAAACTGCCGATTCGTAGCAAGAGCAGGTGAAAAATTACTAGGTTGGGTAGCTTTATCCCCAGTATCTGGTCGTTGTGTTTATGCCGGTGTGGCTGAAGTAAGTGTCTATATTGATGCTAATCATAAAGAAAAAGGAATTGGAACTGCACTTTTAAAAGAAGTGATTAAACGTTCGGAAGAAGAAGGATACTGGACTTTACAATCTGGTATTATCAAAGAAAATATAGCCAGTAGAGAATTACATAAAAAATGTGGCTTCCGTGAAATCGGTTATCGTGAACGTGTTGGTAAGATGTTTAATGGAAAATGGCATGATGTTGTATTAGTAGAAAGAAGAAGTAACATAGTTGGTTAATATCATTTTATCGCTTTAAACACAATTTAAAATCTTAACGTCTGTTGGAATTGGTAATTGTCCTGATTACTATTTTAACCATTTACAAATGTTATTTATTGTTTGTAGAACATGATGAACGATTCGGTAGGAATATAGCGACTAAGATAATAAAGTTAGATTAGTATTTAGTTACAATTCACTAATCCTAAGGGCGATTTTATATATATACGAGAAATCGTTCATTATGTAAAATCTCCCTTTTTATGAATCAATAAGCGAATCGTTTTGTCATTACAATAAAATAATAGACTATAAATTAACTATATTTATAATAATTAACCTATAATGAATATAACCATATACTTATTTGCTTATCACCATAGGACAAGGTATATTATTTGTAAAGAATATTATACATTAAAAGTGACTTAAAGGTGTAATAAGAATTTCTTTGATTTACGTGTAATGCTATAAAACTTAAAGATTATATGAAATGGGAGAGTATTTATGAAAAAAAACAAAAAATTTATAGTAAGTATAATGTTAATATTTCTATTCGCATTTTCATTCAGTGCATGTGGTAAAAAAGAAACAAACAAAACAACATCAAAGGATGTATCAGAAACTGCAACAGAGAATACTGTAGACTCTACAGAAAACAACACAGAAGTTACCACAACAGTTACGCCAACAGTTACCCCAACTGAAGCTGTGACAGCAACACCAGAGGCAACTTCAAACATTCCTGATGTGGTAATAGAAGCCAAGTCTGTACCTGATACAGAAGCATTTCAATTTGTAAAAGACATGAAGATTGGTTGGAATCTAGGTAATACCTTTGATGCATTTACAGATGGGAATACCGTTGCCAATGAATTAAGTTACGAAACAATTTGGTGTGGCGTAGCTACTAGTCAGCCAATCATCGACACACTTTATGATGCAGGATTTAACTCCATCCGTATTCCAGTATCTTGGCATAATCATGTATCTGGCGATGATTTTACAATTAGTGAAGCATGGCTTAATCGTGTACAAGAAGTGGTTGATTATGCTTATAATAAGGGTATGTATGTAATTCTAAATACTCATCATGACAACAATGTGGATTTTTATTATCCGACAAGTGAATACATAGAAGGCTCAAAACGATATATTCAAAGTATTTGGAGTCAGTTAGCAAGTCGTTTTGCAGACTATAACGATCATTTAATTTTTGAATCAATGAATGAACCTAGAATGGTAGGTTCTAATTTTGAATGGTGGCTTGATCCAAATGATGATAGCTGTAAAGATGCAGTACAAAGTATTAATTTATTAAATCAATTATTTGTTGATACCGTTCGTAATGGTGAAGGAAATAATAACAATCGTTATTTAATGATTCCAGGTTATGATGCATCTGCTCAAGGCGCTCTTGATGCAGGTTACGCATTACCTAAAGATTTAACGAAAGATAAATTAATCGTATCCGTACACGCATATACACCTTATAATTTTGCTCTACAAGGACCTACAGAATCAGGTAATGTCTCAGAGTTTCATGCAGATAGTAAAGACAGTGTAAAAGATATCGATTCTTTTATGGATCAACTATATACAAAATTCATCAGTAATGGAATTCCAGTCGTGATTGGAGAATTTGGTGCAAGAGATAAAGATGGTAATACCCAGGATCGAATTGATTATGCTACGTATTATATCGCTGCTGCAAGAGCACGTGGAATGAGTTGTTTCTGGTGGGATAATAATGCATTCACTGGAACTGGTGAAAATTTTGGGTTATTAGACAGAAAATTAGTAATGTGGAGATACAAAGATATCGTACAAGGATTAATGAAATACGCAAATTAGAATATTATTTCTTTTGAATCATGAAACTATATCTAATTCATATAATGAATTAAAAAGTTTCTAGAGGATTTATATGGATATACATGTAGTACAACCAGGAGATACCATTTATACTATTGCAGATAGATATGGGGTATCTCCTGATATGCTTATAAGAGGTAATGAATTACAAGTTCCAGTTGATCTAGTTCAAGGTGAAACTATCGTTGTTGCATATCCCACACAAACTTATGTTGTGAAAGAAGGCGATACAATCGAAACTATCGCTTCTTCTAATAAAATAACCATAAATGAACTATTTCGAAATAATCCGTTTCTATCCGATACCCAATATATCTATCCAGGGGAAGTATTAGTAATTAATTATAGTCGAATTGGAACAGTTACTACTCATGGTTATACGAATACTTATATAAACAGAGATACATTAAGAAAGACCTTACCCTATCTAACATATCTATCTATTTTTAATTATAGAACTACTAGAAATGGTGAATTAGTAGTTACTTCAGATGATTCTGACATAATTCAATTGGCAAAAGATTATGGTGTAATACCCCTTATACTCATGACGACATTAACTGTACAAGGTGAAGTTGATCTTGAAATTACATATGAAATATTACTTAATGAAGATTCTCAAAATAGATTATTTGATAATATAGTTAATGTAATAAAAGAACACGGTTATATGGGAGTCAATATCTCAGCTCAATTTATCAATACGTCAAATCAAGAGCTATTCGATAAATATGCTAGCAATCTATCGAATAGACTGAAAGAAAATGGATATTTAACATTAATCACTATTAATCCTAGAATCGAAACAATAAACCTTAATGAAGTATCTTATGAGAGAATAGATTATACTAATATTGGTAATATAGTTGATTTCACAATATTTTTACAATATAAATGGGGTTTTAATTTTGGTCCCCCATCACCAGTAAGCTCACTTTATTCAATCAGTGTATTTTTAGATTATGTTTTAAATCAATTAAACAAGGAAAAAATAATTATTGGTATACCTACTATAGGTTACGATTGGGAACTTCCATATGTAACTGGATTTTCAAAAGCAAGCTCTCTTTCAATTAATTCCGTTATGAGTTTAGCACGCTCCGTTGATGCTATCATTGAGTTTGATGAAATCTCACAAACGCCTCATTTTCGTTATGTAAGCATTGGTGATAGTTCTATGCATGAAGTTTGGTTTGTAAATGCAACAACCATAAATGAACTTTTAAAGATGTTACAATCCGATGGAATCATTGGTACTGGCATATGGAATGTCATGTCTTATTATACGCAATTATGGTTAGTGATAAATTCGCAGTATAAAATATTAAAATTATTACCAGAAGTTTAACGATGTTTTTATAACTCATATTATACCGAAATACGTCTATTAATTAAAAATCTTAACAATATCGATATAACAAATATGGAAAACACCAAAACCAATGATGAAGTTATCCCGCTTTTAAGTGGTGACACTTAACCAAGTGGGAACATTTGTTGATACAATTGATGATTGTGATGAAATCTTAAATGAAGACTATAAAAAATATCGTAATATCTATAAAGAGTTGAGTAAAACTCTCGATGGTGAAATGAAAAATGAATTTGATTTCACTATAAAAGGATTTTTGAGATTTAAGTAGCTAGACGCATAGTAGTAAAATTGATATAATGAAATCAGTAAAGATTTTAGATGTTCTGATGTAACTACATGACAAATAATTAAGTCTACAAAAGATTTTAAAAGGAGTATTTAAGATGAATTTATACATGATTAGTTTAGGCGGAAAAGTAAAAGGGTGTAATATCGAAGTACATGATGTTCAATTCGTAACTGCAAATCATATCAACGAAACAGTAGATTTACTAAAAAGCACTTGGTATGGGCTAGGTCATAAGCTACATATGGATAGTTATAAAGCAATTACTGGTGCTGATGGGTATAAGGTTCAACTTACCAAAGAAAAGACTAATAGTAAAAAACAGTTATTCTTTGTTCAATTTGGTGGCTATAAGAAAACTTGTACTCAAGAATTACATGATATCGGGTTATTTGTTGGGGAATCTGAGGAAATAGTAGAAGAAAAAGCATTAAAATTAATTCAGATTGCAGATATTGATAATCACGTAGATAGTATTTTACCAGTTGAAACTGTAATTAGAAGTTGTGATGGTGAAACTTATTATTTAGAGCTTGTAGAAAGCGACGAAGACTTTGATCAATCACCAGATTGGTTTGGTTATAGAAGACTAGATATAGAAATTATATAGTTTTTCATAGTTTAGTTAAACCACTGTAGATTGGCCTAAACAAGAAATCAAAAGGTTACAAAGTATTAGTAATAATTATGATATTACATTACTTTAAACTATATTAATTATTGTAATACTTTAAAAATCAGAGTTTACTTATCTCTGATTTTTTTATTGCAATAAAAACAGTTACATATATTGTAATCCGGTAAATTTATTGGTAAAATTAGGTATTGCATACTTGTGAGTGAATTTTAGCTTCAATAGAGGGGGAGAACAAAATACTAGAAGCTTTTCGCTGTTATGGGATGTTACAAGAAGACATGATTCCATAAAAAGTAATTGTTCTAATACATAATGGTAAATAAGACTCTAAATTACAAAGTAAAAAAATCAACGAATTAATATAATAGCTTTGATTTGAAATCCTAATCCTATAATAAAAAATCTAAGGAGAATAACAAATGAGAAAATTTACAGAATACATTGGTTCCCAATTTGGAAACCCAAGAGGAATTATTGGGAAGTTTTGTTGCTTAATCATGAATACCATAAACCAAGCTATGTATAAAAGTGTGGTCAAAGATATTCAAATAAATGAGCAATCTACAGTATTAGATATCGGATATGGAAATGGATATCTAATACAAAAATTATATCAGAAATATCAGCCTAACATATTTGGTATCGATATCTCACAAGATATGATGGACATAGCTATAAAAAGAAATCAAAAAGCAGCCGATGCAGGTAAAATTAAACTTTCAATTGGTGATTGCTGTAAGTTATCCTATGATGATGATACTTTTGCAGCAGTTACATCTGTAAATACGATCTATTTTTGGAGTAATGTCCAGGTGGGTCTCTCTGAAATATACCGTGTTTTAAAGAAAGATGGAATCTTTTATAATGTTGTATATTCCAAGGAATGGTTAAAAAAGCTTTCCTATACCAAGAAAGGATTTCAGTTTTTTGACAAAGAAGATCTTATCCAATTAGGTAAAAATGCTGGATTTTCACAGATTTTAATCAAAGATATAGCAAACGGAAAAAGCTATATGGTGCAATATAAAAAATAGTTTATATCCACTTACTAAATTATTGTTAACATAAAATATTTATGTAAATCACATATGTTAAAGTTAAGCTTCAACATACAAAGTAAGTACTCATTAAGATTAATATTTTATTATAAATCGTTAACCAAAAGACCTAAAACCTTTCAATAAAAAAAATAGCTTCAACTAAAATAATAGGGGGATTTAATAGTCAATGATTACAAAAAAACAAATTGTAGCAGGCTTAAAAGACTTAGGTGTAAAGGAAGATATGGAACTTGAAGTACATAGTTCTTTGAGTAGTTTTGGTTTTGTAGAAGGTGGAGCAATGGCAGTGATTGATGCAATAAAA
>JARBTX010000021.1 GCA_029239975.1 Anaerocolumna sp. | reverse complement strand
ATTGTCGGGGTATCTTGTTCCATAACCTCAACTAGAGTTAAAATTCTTTTTACATCAGGAATTAATAACGGAATGTCATTTAATTTGTCAGGGAGTTTTTTTGGTTTCTTATATTTATGTGCATCTGCAGGAACTGTAAATTGCATGATCTGACCAACTGTATTGGGGTCAGGACTTTCTCCAGTCGGGAAAGGAGTATTCGCATCATTGAGTAATCTGATTTTCGTTCCTGGAGTTACTTGTGAGAAATCAACTAATATATCTGCACGCTCTCCGGGTGCTATCAGTAATGATGTTAGCTCTACCGGTTTCGGTAAGAAACCACCATCACTACCAATTTGAATTAAGGTCATATTATTTGACATTTTTAAATTATAAAAACGAGAATTAGATCCATTTAATATTCGAAAGCGGTATTGATGACGGTCTACATTTAGATTCGGCCATACCCTACCATTTACCATAATGGTGTCTCCGAAGAACTCTGGCGTCCAAAAGGGATGGATATCTGGGTTATTACCAACATTATTAAATAACAGCGAACCATTTGTGTTAAACATACGATCTTGTATCGCTAAAGGAATTTCGTACTTACCAGATGGTAAACATAATTTTCCTTCCAGAGCATTGTTTTCTTTATCACGAAGTAGATAAAATCCAGCCAAACCTGCATATACATTTAATCTTGTAATTCCCAAAGCATGATCGTGATACCAAAGTGTTGCGGCTTCTTGTTTGTTTGGATAGTAATATTTAGTTGTCTTGAAATCTGGTCCATATTTCCCATTAAAAGTAAACCAAGCCTCAGGGTATCCATCATAGACAGATTCATTTTCTCCACCATGCAAATGTGTTACAATTGGTACAGGAAATTGGGCTTCCTTAAATCCCGGTGGAAATGGTGGCCAGGGCTTCGGGATATTATGCATTGGCATATTATTTGGGTTAGCCCAATGTAATGTCGGGTCAACAGCAAATAAGTGTTTACCTTTTAATCTATTAATCCATTTTACATTTATCGGTACACCCCTGACGGCTTCAAATGTTGCACCAGGTGCACTTCTAGAATACCTTACTTTTCCCGTTTTTTTATCTTTTATAAGACCACCATAACCCCAAACTTTCGTTTTTGGTAATCCAGGTGGAAGAATTTGTTGTTCGAATTCACTAATATCAATTGTGTAGGAATGTTGAATCTTGCATTTTCCGAACAGACTCCACTTTTTTGTAATACAAGGTTTATAAACTGGAGGTTTTTGTAACTGATTAACGTATTTAGGTATGTCATTTGGATCTAATTTAATTGGTTGCTCAGTTTGAGTATTTTTTACTTTTTTATTTTTTATGTTTAGTATATTATCAAGTAAAGAATTCTTTATATTGTGATATTTATTCATCACATAACAAAGCAACATAATATGCCCTCCTTCAAAATTGTCATATTACATCCTATGACTATTTGACAAAAAGGTTCATATTAAGACACGTTTCTTAACATCATTTATCTATTTTCATTCATTTATCGTTTTCTTTCATTCATCAATTTCTTTCATTAATCAATTTCTTTCATTAATCTATTTTTTCATTTATCTATTTTTTTCATTAATCTATTTCTATCCTATGTTTTAAATCATTTAATTTTATTAAATCTGCTCCGTACACATCATCATAAGCAACAACTTAAAGTCAATGATTGTAAGGATTCAGGGAACTTAGTTCTCTTAAGCATTATATCTAGTAAATAATATAGTCCGTAGGATTTGAATCAGACACTGAAAGAAAATGTCCTTCACACATGCCGAATAAGAATAGCTCATTAGGTCATGCATACTTCTATTATTTTATCGCAGACCATTCCCATATTTCGCAGGATTTCTGCAATGTGCGCTCTAAATTCATGAGTACGGAACTTATCCATTTTTGGGAAAAAGTCGCCGTGATATGCCCAAATTTCACCTTTATAGTCCGTAATCATCTTAAAAAGTGGCAACAGAAGGTCGGCGGATTTTATATCCTGATACTGTTCTGTCATTCTATTGAAATAACCATAGGCATCGCTTGTGCAGACCAAGCAAAAGGGTGAACAGTGCAGATCCCAACATAAACTGTTAAGCTCTTCATCGGTTTTATTCTCAAAAATCGAATCATCTTCTAAAATCTCTGCCCACATTGAAAACGCTTGTCTACCAAAATAATACGTCCCTTTTCCGCTCTCAATAGGTACTTGTCCGTCATTACTTGATTTATAAAACAAACTACCGTTAGCTGGAGCAAGTGTTAAAAATACTGGAATGTTTTTAATTACATCTATATAAACATCCCGCAAATTGGTTTTCTCTAGTTTTTCACCTACGAAAAACAGTCCATATACCGTGTTAAGTCCATTAGTAATTGCTGTATAACCGTCATGATCGACAGTCATTCGCTCTGCTCCCGGATATAGATTGACCTGTAGAATATCACCTTCGTCGTAACCTCCGATTAATGAAGCTTCTGGTAGGGGGTCAAATCGGGATCCATTTCTCATGGTTACATTTCCCATCCCCCACGATAACACAGGAATTCCTTTGTCTACAGATGCTTTAATAGCATTCATCACCGTTCGAAAATTCATCCTTATGTACTCATTTGAAAGATATATACAGCCATATCCAAATGCAGCAAAGCATTTTTTAATTACCTGAGGTACAAAGAAAGAATTTGTAATACCACTGTCTGACGGTGCTTCCTTACTATAAAGGTATGCAAACATATCCCCAGTGATGGCAGAGAAGAATTCTTTATTGAATATATTCTCATCTTTCCCCACAGCTTTGGCCATGGAGCATATAGCGGAGCATAGAAAAAAGTTTTCCCAATTCTGTATTCGACGATAACCTAGAATTCTGTTTGATGTCTTTGGAGGTTCGCCACCATTAAAAGGATCGATGATTTTATCAGTGGGAAAAACATCACCTTTTATTGACAGGTCTATAATAAATGGTAGCTTCGGGCTATAACTTTCAGGAGATTGGTTTAATTTCTTAACTGCATCATTCATAATTAAAATACCTTTCGTTTCTTATTATTGTACTGTAAAAAAATGCTGCTGTATTATCAAATCCTAACAATTTTCTATTGGGCAATATAACTTCATTTGCGGGTTCTCGTAGCTTTTAGCGGTGTCATATATCGCAAAAGGTTCGCCCGAAGCCTTGAAATTGTTTTTCGTAATCCAATCTATTAGTATTTCCGCTGAATGTTTATACATACCGATTCCGTTTAGACACAGTACTGCAAAGCTCTGATTTACATATTTAATCATATGTAAAGCTCCATCCTTATTCAGATCTGTATTTATCTTCACACCACATGTAATACAATCTTCCTTCTGTTGAAAAAAGAATTCCTTTGAATTCTTGATTATGTAGGGATAATTTTCAGAGAGATATTCCAAAACTACACGGCTAGCTTTCTTTTCGGCGTTATAACCACTGTTACTAGATACGAGAAAATACAATAACGGAATTTTCTCGATAGAAATTCTCATAAGCTCCTTCTTACGAGTAATCGGAAGATATAACTTCAGTCTCTGTGATCGTGTATTATTACAATAATATTCCTCGAAATATTTACTCTCAAAGCCCATGACCTGTTGTCCTTTGTAATCGAACATGCTTACAGGTAGCCACGTAGAATACAGATAATCCCATGCAGAGTTGATTTCTGCTTCTATATTTTTTACTCTTGTCTGTGCGAAAATGTCATCGTATCCCGGATGCTTACCACCAAGCTCAAAGCCATCAGTGTTCAGGTTATTTGTTTCCTCCACATACAGCTCATAACAAAGTATATTGCCTTGTTGCTTTCCATTTCTGCCGAATATACGCTTATTACAATTGGGATTATGGTCTAAAAACAGGCTGATTGCTTTGTTTTCGATACCCCGACGAACATGACTGAAAAACCGCAGACATATCGTTGCTGGAATAGAAACTTTTGATACTTCTACTTGATATGGTATAACATCATTTAGTGAAGAGAGAAAATAGTAATCAGAACTTTCCTTATATTCTGTAGCAGTTGTGCCTAGAATCGTCTTTATCTCACGGCATAGCGCTTGCTGTGAGCTGAAACCACAGGTATAGGCAATATCGGCAAGCAATTTATCAGTGCTTTTTATTAAGCAAAGTGCATTTGAAAGCCGAAACCGCCTTGTATACTCGTTAACACTATAACCTGTGACATTGTAAAAATCCCGCTCAAGCTGCATGATGGAGGTGTAGTTGCTTTTAGCAAGAGTACCTAAATTCTGTCTTTCCTCCAAGGAATTAATGGCGGTTATCAAAGTTTTCAGGTTTGGTGTCATCAATATATCCCCCTTGATTGTAATCATTGAAATAATGACAAAACTTAACTTAACATTTCATAAGAATTCTTAAAATGCGTAGTATCAAATCATTCTTACGAGTTTGCTTTTTAGACCAAGATTCAGAATAATGACCGAATATTGGATGTGCATTCGGTAAATCGATGTCTTGATACATTAGTCTCTGGATTTCATTTAATAAGTGGTCGGTTGTTCCCCTACTCATAAACTCAGGAAATAACAAAAATCCACTTAGACATTCCAAACCAGAAATCCAGTTAATAAAGTTATTTGATTCTAATGACTGTATATCCGATGGTGGGTTACCTGTACAATAATAAATACCATCTTTTCTATTCCAGATATACTCTAAATATTCTCTCTCTTTTGATTTATCAAGGTAATCATTGTTTTGTAATAACCAAGTTATATATGATGTAAAAGGGTTTAAAAAGACTTCATTACATGCCCTATACTCCTTTTCCCAGATTCCTTCATCAAGGGAACCATTGATGAAAGATTTAGAGAGGATATCTACACATTTTTCTTTCTTCGTCTGTATCACCGTATGATTAGGATCAAATAATGCTAAATTTGCTGCAATTATGGTTCTAAATGCAATTTTAAAAGCAGCATGCTTTTCATCCTTATCTAACCAATCTTCTTGGCCCAGTATATACCTTTCCATAAGTTGAATGCATTTAAACATTTCATCATTGTTTTTGCCTAGCCCTAATTCAAGAACACGTTTGAGTGCATTTTCAGTCGTAGTAAATTTTTGCTTAATAGGTGACTTGGAATCCTGTGTGTGAAATCTACCCCAAGATCCATTTTCCCATTGTTCGGAAAATAGTTGTTTATACCACTTTGACTCCTTTAGTCTTCCATATTCGGATTCAAATGATGAATCCCCCATTATTTCTTTCTTTAGTATGTACCTTGGTACCGGATCTGACATATTCTCGTTCAGATAGTCAATTACTTCTTGTAATTGATTTAACATATAAAATCCTCCTAGTTTTAATTTATATATATTTAATACATCGAAACTTACGTTTCAATTTATACTTTTCATTTTTAATTGCTTAAAATGGATAATTTATAATATGTATTCCCTTATAGATTATTATGTCAAACCAGATAAAATCGATATATACACTTCTCTATTTCTCCATCTATTCTCATATCATTATCTTCTGGCAAAATAACAATTTCTTCTAAAATTCCACCTGCATACTCACATGTCTTCCTTGAAGCATAGTTGTCAGGGTTGCAGGTGATGATAAGATAATCCATTTTGTGTTTCTTAGCAAGATCAAACAATAAAAGGCATGCCTTCCCTGCAAAATGATTTCCTTGATACCCCTTATCTATGTGGTAACCGATATTACCTCCATAGTATACTTTATCATTATGTCCAATACGTAAATCACAGCCCCCAATTTTTAATCCATCTTTATTACAAATATGAAAGTGATATGCTGGAAGCCAACCTTTCTCGGCATCACCTTCAACAGTTCTTTCTAAACTAAGAAAAATTTCATCATTCTTAAGAAAATCTGTATCAACAAACATATGCTATCCCTCCTAAATACTAAGCTCGTGCTACCAATAGGTATATATTTTGTTAATGTTGATTGACCACTTTAAATTAATTCTTTTTTCTCATAATAATGTGATGGAAAAAAGCTACTTCCAAAATCTAGGATCAACTTATTTTCTAAAGGTCCAAGTTGATTCCAAACACAATCATAAAATAATTTTCCCCAAGGCTTACTAATGTTTTCATAATAATTTTTTAAATTAGTATCCATATTCACTCCTTTTTAACTTTATTCTCATTGACAACTCTTGATCAACATAGTCACTACTCCTTCATGGCACGCAACAAGGGGAAAATTTACTTGTACTATTCACCTCTTCTTTTTGTTGTATGTTAAAACAGTTATAATTGAAACAAGAACAACCACAGTATTTGCGACAATGGTTCCCGCCCAAGTCATAGGTAGTGTACCTAAGGTGAAATTTGCCGCATTGAACATTGTGTGACATAATACGCACAGAAACACACAACCATTGCCTGATATTTTGTAGATTGCCCCATAGAAAAACCGAAACGCAATAAGTTGAACCGCAAACATCCCAAAATCAATGTGTCCCTCATAGTGACTTGTCCCAGGAATAAAAAAGAGTGGGATATGCCATAAAGTCCAAATAATCCCAAAAGAAACGGATGATAAAACATAACCAAATTTTTTATCAAGTCCAGGTTGCAAAATGTACATCCAACCAGCTTCCTCTAAGCCACCGATTATAAGATTGCTCGGCAGAGCAAGGAAGAACATATAAAATGGAAGTACCATTTCGGTGCGACCTGAGACCACAAGATGGATAAAAAAATACAGCGCTAGCCCTGCAATTACAAACAAATAAAGAGATATAGCATTTTTAACGTAAAAAACAGTTTTTAACCAATCTTTAATGTCTACGATTTTGTTATTTTTCTTCAGAATAATATAGGAAGCAATGGCTGGTGACAAAATATAGATTGTAAAAGGAATGTTCATCCCTAAGTGTTGTAACGATTCTTGAACCGTAGAGTGAACCGTAAATCCGAATTGCCCAAGAGCAATCAATGCACCTGATACAAGATAGGCTATGCAAAATGTTAGAATCGTAAATTGTATAATGATCTTTTTCTCTGACATAATTACTCCACCTCACTCCTAAGGACTATTGCAAAATGATTTATAAATATATATAAATAACGTTTATTATCTCTCAGTCATAACCCTCCACCTTATCCCATATTTATCCATAACCGAACCCATACAAGCACTATATGGAGTGGTTTCTAATTCGTCAATTACAGTTCCACTTGCTCGTAAAGCATCAAATGCTTTTTTTACTTCATTAACAGTATCAAAGTTAACAGCAAAGAAAACAGTTGTATTCGTATTTGGTTCGACGTCTGCCCCATCAGACATCCGAAAAAGCTGCTCACCAAATAGTATTTCTGAATGGTACACTGTGTTTCTGATTTCAGGAATATCCTCTTCCCATCCACGTTCTACTGCATCTGAATAACGCATAAAATATTGAACTTTACAATTGAAGGCTTCTTTATATAAATCAATCGCCTCCTCACATTGACCATAAAAATGTAGTGTTGGTATTACTGTCATGAATAGCTCCTCCAAGTAATAAAAAATTTATATATTAATTTATATATGCCCTAGCAATTCTTAATGGCATTCAACCACTTGTTTATTCAAAGCAAACATAACGTATAACAGAATTTCTTTGTTCTACTGTAGTCGAATCATTACGAACAATATGTTTTATACCATATTCTAATGTTTCATACGATAGATATTAGTATTAAAATCTCTTCTTTACTGTTTAATATCGACAGTTATCCATTAAGTAGTTATCAAGACTATTAAATAACATAGTAAAACCTTCTTCATATATCCAAAAGTTTTTATCTTTGTTTATAACCACTTGTTTAAATTCATCGTATCCCATAAATTTAACTTCAGAAACGCGCCTGCTTTTGGAGTAGCAATTCATTTTTTGAATTTATCACCCATACCTGAACAACCCTATGACATATTCCTTTTTTATGCGCTTCGTTTCTTTCAATAATCTCACCGGCTTTATTGCCATACTCATCTAAAACATCAAAAAACTCCATAATAACCTTACAATTCAAATACTCTTCAGTTCTCACTTTTACTATCGTATAACTTATAAAATTATTACAATAAAAAGTAATCTGAATTTCGTCTTGTCCAAAATTAACAGTTAGTACTTTTATTTTCACTCCTACTAAATTTATCGTTTTGACAAACTCATATATGTATCATTCAGTCATATCATCCTATTATTTACTGGTTAACCTGTTTGATTCGAACGCATTATTTTATCTTAATACTTTTCTCATAAGAATTACGTTATCTTTTTTTTCTTCCCTTGAGAATCCACACTTATCATATAATCTAACTGGTCCAACAAAGTCGAATGTTTCTCTGTTTTCTTGTACTTGTGGATATCCTTCTAAAGCAATATAACCGTCTTCTTTCGCATCAAAAATAACTCGCTCTAAGAGAGCTGTTGCTACACCTTTCCCTCTATATTCAGGCGAAACTTCGAAGCACATAACTGATTTAGTACGGCCAATATTGTTTTCTACTACAAATGTAGGTATTTGACGATAATATGTCTTATCGTTTGCATTACACCAACCGATAGCTATTCCATCATCAAATGCCAAATAACCTTTTAGCTCACCTTCACTAATAACCTTTTCTGCGATTTTTCGAAGTGATAGTCTAATCCCCTCCTTACCACCACCATTGCTTTCAACTTGTCCGAATACATTTTGCTTTATCTGCTCATCTGTCATATTGAGCGTGCAGCAATAACATGGTTGCATGGGAGAATTATCGGTGAATGCCCGGTTATCAAAGAAATCAAAAAAATCCACTGCAAGTTCTGGTGTTAATGCCTTAATCATATAATTCATACTTTACCCTCCAAATTTTATAATAATTGTCACTACTAACTACATTGCATTAATTGAATCTATAGTATATAAAATATGTTTTCTCAAAGGATCGTTCTCAATAATATTCGGATGTTCAAATTCCAAAACTTTTACCATACCAACCTTTTTCATTACATTTTCAGATGGAATATTAATTTTCGAGGTAAAACTATATACTTTGTTGAATCCTAAAGTATCAAATCCATAATTTAAACATGCCTTCGCTCCTTCGGTTGCATATCCATAACCCCAAGCTTCCTGCTTAAGTCTCCAACCTATTTCAATACAAGGAGTAAATTGTGATTTAAAATTAGCCCAATGAAATCCAATAAAACCAATAAAATCATTGTTATGTTTTGTTTCAACTGCATAAAGACCGTACCCATAATTTTTAAATTCATCTTGGATGATATTATAAAATCTATCAGTTTCTAAATCCGTAAGTGTTTTAGTAAAATACTCCATTACTTTCGTATCCTTATTCATCTTTCGAAATTCATTGAGATCTTTTATGTCCCAATCTCGAAAGACTAACCGTTTTGTTTCAAAATATATCATGTTTTTCTCCCTATAATAAATAACTTGCATTACTAACTCTATCATATTAAATTGTTAAAAAATCAATATTAATCTTTCATTAAAAGATTTCATTAAAAGCTTTCACTTCGTCGCGATTTAGCTCATCATTATATATATCAGATTCGTAATATTTTCCTCCATGAACTTCTGTTAAATAGTTCGGTATCAATTCCATTCCCATAAAAGCAGGATAATTAAATCCTTCAGAATCTGTTATGCCAAATACAGAAGCTTCCTTAAATCCAAATTGTGGATAGTATTCTGGTCGTCCAAAAAACAAGATTGCTCCATATCCTAATGATTTGGCTTTACATATCATCGCGTTAATCAGAGCAGCACCAACACCTTGTCTCTGATACTCAGGTAGAACACTGATTGGTCCAAAATTCAAAACGGGTAAACTTTTATCAGATGTTGTAACTGAAGCTTTACTACAAATAATATGTCCAATTACAATGCTATCAACTTCCGCAACCAAGCTTAACGATAGTATTCCGTCTCGTTTACGTAATTCATGAACCATCCAATGCTCATATGGACAACCAATTTTCCCACGCTCAATTCTTCCGGGGTAAGAAAAAGCTAATTTCGTTATCTCTTCTACTCTCCGGTAATCTTTTTCCTGTTCAAGCCTAATAACAATATCCATTTTTCTCTTGGTCTCCTTAATCTTACAAACAATCCTTGAATGTTTATGTATTCCTCTTTTTAGTTATCTTAGTTAGTACAAATCATTCTAATTTAGCCTATGTATTACATTCTACATAACTTATCAACTGGAACTCCATTTTCTAATTCTGAATTACAATATTTAAATCCATATTCAATTAAAATTCTACGTTCCTTGTCAATAATTTCTGCATCACTCTTAATAATATTAATCGTTATTTGCTTATTCGTATCCAATTGGCTCAATGAATAATCTATTAGTATCTTACTAACAGACTCAAAATGAGCCTTATGAGATATTCCAAAGAATGTAATTTTATTATTATTTCTCGAAAAAGCTAAGATGCCTAAACATACTGTACTTGTTCTATCTATAGCCATAATCGCTTCTTTTTTTGCTATTTTAGAATTCATATACTCCAAAAATGTAATATCACTCTCATTCCTGTCATACCATTGTGATAAACTCCCGACTAGTTCTTCAATATAAACATCGAACTCGTGTGAAAGCTCTAACCACTGCAGTTTATCGTTTGCTTCCACTACTTTTAATAAAATATCACTCATTATGACTCCTCACAATTTATATCATATGCTTATTTGGTGTGTAAACGAATAATCTCATTCTTAATCAGATCAATCAATTCTTTCCTTTGTTCTTCATCTGGTCTTGTCGATTCATCAAACAATTCAGCATTTGACAATTGATATACGGAACTTTTAATAGGTGTATCACCTTTCCGTCTCGGATATAAATGCCAGTGAAGATGTGAACACCCATTTCCAAGCAATTCATAGTTCATTTTGTCAGGTTTGAACACATTGAAAACTGGCCTCTGCCACTGTTGTCATTTCTTCAAGAAATTTTACTTTATAATCATGTTCTAGGTCATGTAATTCAGGTCCATGATGTTTACAACTAAAAACTGTATAACCCCTAAACCTCTGGAACCAGCCCAAAATTACATATCCTGTTTCAAGCTCCATTATAAAATATGGATCATCTTCAATGTTCTTTTGATTTTCACACATTATGCAGTTCACTAAAAAACCTCCTCCAGAAACTAATTATAAACAATTCACAGTTCAAAGCTAATTAACAAATTCAACTTTATCACTGTATTATAGTGATATTTTTTCTTCTCTTTAAAGATTACACCTTCCCTTATACAAAAGCGAACAAATATAAAAACTTCTATTATCTAACTTTGTATCAAAACATCTATAATTTGTAGTGCGCATTGCTCCGTTGACGATTCAAAAGTATCTACTGTTAAATCATAACCATCTTTTGGAAATATATATTTATAAGACGCTTCAGCTGAACCTAAACATCTATTTTTTCGTTCTTTTTCTCTTTTTTTTAGTTCTTGTAATAGACACGTTACATGTATAAAATAAATATCATACAATTTTAAACTTTCTACTAGTTGCTTAAATATTCGTTCACTTGTAATTACATGGTCAATAATAATACCTTGCTTTTGTCGAAGTAGTTCAATTGATTTTTCACAGAGTTTCGAAGATATTTCAAATACATCATCCTCATAAATCATCTCTGTTGTACTCATTTTAAGGAAATCATCTATGGAAATTATGTCATACTCTTCTCTCATTTTATCTTTTACAAGCACTTGCAAAGTGCTTGCCAAAGTTGATTTTCCACTACTTGAAGGACCGTTAAGCAATATAACCTTCTTACTCATATCTTTATTCTCCGTCTCTGAATTAAACATAATAAAACGCTATCTTTTCATACTTAATCCCATTCCATTTGCAATGTATTTTAATAATCAAACAATTCATTATTCTCCCTCAAGAATTACATTCTAATTTTTCCATTTACTTTTCTAAAGGTTCTTCAATGAATACTGGTGAAAAACTATTTGTATTTATGTAATCCATAAGTTTCTCATGGATATAAGGTATGTAATTTATATTCTTTAAATTAGTTATATCTACCCACTTGGGTTCACTTATCATGTCATGATTATTTGGATTTACATCTGGGATTGACGGTTTTGTTAGTTCATCAGTACCGTTTAAATAGCAACGAAATACTAGACTGATGGAGGGCCTTTCACCATAGATAAAATTACAATTATTTGGTTCATATTCAAGAACATATATCAAATCACCCACAGTTACATTTAATCCCGTTTCTTCATAGATTTCTCTAACTACCGCCTGTTTGACTGTTTCTCCAGACTCAATACCACCTCCTGGTATATTATAATAATTACCATCCCCAAACTGATTCAATAAAATTTTATTATTATGTATGACTATACCTCTTGCATTAACCCTGATATGAAAACTCATTTCATTTATCTCCATTCATCATTAATAATTGTTACAACCTTACTTATTTAGAATTAAGTTTTTTACCTATGATTAATCCATGCTCACTATAACCTAAATTACTTTTCTGATCGCAATTTTCCATGTGAATATCCATAAATTTTTCAAAATCTTCTTTGCTCATTTGATTAACAATTTCTCTGTATAAAAATATGGGTCCATCTACAGCTATATTATGTAGCAATTGTAAATTATTCTGTTCTATATCCTTTTCAACCATCTCAGGAGTAGTAGCATAAAATAAATAACTATTATCTATATGTCCTGTTTTCATATAACGCTCGAGAAATGAAAAATTATCTTTTAGTTCTTCTAAATGAGCCATATAATTTGCACATCGATTAATATACGAAAGCATATAGATTCCGCCAGGTTTCAGTACTCTTAATGTCTCTTCTAATGACTTTTTTCTATCCTTTTCATCGCATAAATGATAATACGAACCCAAATTAAGAACTACATCAAATACTTCATTGGAGAATGCTGATAAATCCAATACACTCCCTTCATAGATATGTTCCAAATTAGAATTGCTTTGATT
This sequence comes from Anaerocolumna sp., assembly GCA_029239975.1. GTDB lineage: Bacteria > Bacillota > Clostridia > Lachnospirales > Lachnospiraceae > Anaerocolumna. Next base: position 66,846 of record JARBTX010000021.1, on the reverse strand, counting down.
CACTTCTCGTATGTGTTCCACATTATTATGAATTAAATCTCCAGCTGTCACATGACACCCTAAATCAGCTAGTGGAAAAGAATAAATTCCACCACCTGCGCAGGAATCAAGCACTTTCATTCCGCGTTTACAATACTTTTTCAAATAAGTCATAGTGGTTCTATATTCTATTTGACCAGCTTGCATAGTTAATCGTATACTTTCATTACATTCATCTTGATAAAATTTTTCTATTTCTTGCAATCCTATTCTCCCCTTTTATATTACGAATCATCATTTTTTACATTTCAAGAAATACCTGATCATACCACCAACATCCACTTTCTCTATTACAAAGTAATTTTGTAGCATGTTCTCAAACTCGTAAGACTGCATATCGAATTTATCTGGTCTTCCTATATGTTCCTCAATTAGCATCATAATTCGGCATACTGGATTACCAAGGTTTGGAATATCAAGAACCATTTTTCCATTTGGTTTTATAATTCGATGCATTTCAATAAGTGCTTTTTGGACAAAGTCTTTCTCAAAATATTCTAATACTCCAATACATGCACCAATGTCAAAATAGTTATCATCAAAAGGCGTTTCATGTATGCTCCCACAATATAAAGATCCTATGGATAACTTATTCTTTTGGATATAAGCATTCAGTAACTCAATGGTTTTATTACTAATGTCAATTCCATGATAAGTTGATGGCCAATCATCATACCCCTGAAACATAAGATTAAGACAACACCCAAGATCAATGAATTTAATATTTAACTGTGGTGATAAATAATCCTTAATCTGTTCACTCCCGCTATCTCCATTTATGCTATCATGCGTCCATAAATGAAAATCAGGGTCGTTCGTTATATATCCTGGTAAATCGTTGTATAAATCAATTCCTTTCTTACCAAACTCAATCCCTTTATCATAAGATTTCGCAACAAGCTCTAATTGGTTATTCATTTAACTTTTTTATCCCCCGCCGATTTATTTTATATTGTTCAAATATTTATTCAATAATATTTCTGAATCATTTCAAAACCCATTTATTTCATTACACTCTTTTGATTACGCGATTCATTTGTTACTCAATTCGCTTCATTATACGATTTATTACTTACGCAATTCTTTTCTTACTCGATTCATTTCATTAAACCAATTATTTGATTACTCAATTCATTTTCTTAGGTAATTCATTTTCTTACGTGATAAATATCATTAAACCATTCTTTTAATTACTCAATTCATTTTCTTAAGCAATTCATTTTCTTACGAGATCATTTCATTAAACCATTCTTTTGATTACACAATTCATTTCTTGATTTACAAAATCGATTCTATATCAATACCCTGTTTAAGACTTTGTAAATCAAGGACATCATAGATATACTTCTTTTTTCTTAATTTATCCGGTACAAACTTTTCGTATTTTCCATTTGTTGTTATATCAAATACGACATCCACATCCGATAAATCCGCCCTGTTATATTTTATGTCCTTCATTATTTCAATCAATTCATCTTTTGTTGTTTCCCAAACCAGAATACAAAACGGAACATTCCGATCTGTCAATATCTCATTTTTGATACCCATGTTATTTAAAATTTGATTTAACGTCATCATTTCTCTTTTGCCTAAATACGGGAAAAATGCAAGGCTCTCATCCTTAAATGAAATAATATTTTCCCTGTCTATCTCCCAATCTTTTGCTACTTTTCTAATTTCACTAAGCCTGTTTTTTGCGGTTTGTGAAAGATAGTTTATTTCATCATCATTATTTAAAATTTCCTTTATTTTTTTCATTACTGTCATATGAATAGGTCCGCCATCAAAACCATCCCATTTATTCGAAGCAGTACCAGCAACTTCTTTCACGTATATCATTTGTTTTTTTTCGTCAAGTTCCAGGACAACCCATGATTTTCCTGCAAGGGCAAAACGTTGTCCTTCTACAAAGGGCAGCTGCACCATACCGATTCTTTCGCCATTACAGTTTACAACATATGCATCTAACGTATCAAACACACTGTAAAAGCCATAATGACTGATTTTAACCTCACCTGCTTCACCAATTGATAGACCATTATTTTCTGTTCTTTCCAGTTGCTTATGTTCAATCATAAAATACAATAGCTCTTTATATTCATCCTTAGTTATGTTTTCAAAAGGGTTTAAGCTTAATATATTCTGAGCTAAAAGTGGTGGTGTGACTTCACCATTTGAAGCGATATAACTCATTGTCTGATGGTATAACACATTAATTGGATACTTTTTAGGACTGATTGGTTCCACCCATTTTTCCTCTAGATATAGATTTATAGTAGCCAAAGTTCTTAAGAATGACCAGTTGATTGCTTCATAAAATTTTTCTTTACCATCATTTATTTCTTCGCGGAACACAAATAACATTTCAGACGGTTGTCCACGTCTACCGCTTCTACCAAGACGCTGTACAAAACTTGATACCGACATAGGGCATCCCGTTTGTACAATTCTATCAAGCAGCCCAATATCAATACCAAGTTCCAAGGTATGGGTAGCTGCAGTTACCAATTTATCTTCGCTTTCTCTCATTTTTTCTTCTGTAAGTTCCCGGTTAAATGATGATATATGACCATGATGTACCATGTACACATCTGGAGTTCGGTTAAGTTTTGCTAATTCTTTTAATTTCGCTATGTTTTGTTCCGTTTCTGCTTTCGAATTGGAAAACAATATACACTTCTTCCCAAAAGTCACATCGTACAAATATCTATAATATTTATTAAGTGAACCTTCTTCCGTTCCCGTTTTTGTTTTGTAATTTACATAAAAATGCTGTAGCGAAATTCTAAGGTGTTTAACAGGATTGGATACTATAGGGGCAATACATTCTCTTTTAGTCCCCGATTTAAGCCATATTTTTGCAGCTTCATAATCACTTAATGTGGCTGACAGTCCAATTCGAACAGGATTTGTATTCGTCAGCTTTTGTATTCGTTCTAGAATACATAAGAGCTGAACACCTCTATCCTCGTTCATAAAGGAATGTACTTCATCAATAATTACATACCTTAAATCAGAGAATAATAAAATCACATCTTGCTTGTTTTTCATAAGCATAGCCTCCAGTGATTCTGGTGTTGTTTGCATAATTCCCTGTGGATTTTTAAGAAGTTTATTTTTGTCATTCTGGCTTATATCACCATGCCATTTTGATACCTTTATATTTGATTCATCTAAAAGTCCTTGCAGACGAACAAATTGGTCGTTAATAAGTGTTTTCAGAGGACTGATGTATAAGATTCCAACGGAATCCGACGGATTTTCATGTAGCTTAGTTAGTGTAGGCAAAAAAGCAGCTTCTGTCTTGCCACTGGCGGTGCCTGTTGCAAGTAGCAGATTGTACTCCGTATTAAAAATCACATCACACGCTGCTTCTTGAATTTCCCTTAAGTCATCCCACTTTTCACGATAAATATAATCTTTGATAAATGGTGCTAGCCGGTCATACATTTTCATAAAATAAATTCCTCAAACTCTTCATTTACAGTATCACCTGGCATAGTATTCTTAGCGAATTCAAATCCATTTGAATTAAGAATATTGTAGATATTAAGCTCAGGGTTTTGGTAAACCATATTTAAAAGAACGATAAAATCTCTAATTACTTCACGTGGTGTAATATATAGATCAGCACCAATTCTACCAAATTCTATTTTAATAAAATGAATCATTTCATCCTGCGTAATTTCTTGCTTATATTCGTATAGCTCGCTATGTATCACTACAAGTTTTTCGATTAGTACCAGCATTTCTTCATATGATAAAGGTGAAAGTTTAATAATAGGTGCTAACATGTCTTTTAAACTTTCTGTGCTAAATCGGCTTTCTTCTAGACGAGATTTTAATGCCTCATAACTAAATACACCCCGTCTTTCATCTTCTACACACTTAGGTGTTCCGCCCATAAATATGCCGAGATATTTTGCTTTTCCTTGTAACGTATCGTTATACATAGCAAGCAATTTTTCATAATTATATTGCCTAGTTATGCTGTTGGGTATTTTATAGATATTAACAAGCTCATCTATAAAAACCAAAAGACCGCCATATCCAGCTTTTTTTAAGAAGATAGCAAACAGCTTAACATATTCATACCAGTCATTATCAGTAATAATGATGTTGATATCTAGATCATTTTTTACTTCCGTTTTTGTCGTATATTCACCTCGAAACCACTTAATGACTTTAGATTTTGTTTCGTCATCTCCCGATACATAGGATTTATAATACCTAATTAACAATTTTGAAAAATCAAAACCATGTACCATTTCTTCTAGACTTATAATAATGTCCATGATTCTTTTCTCAACATAGGGATAAATGGACGGATCAAGTGGAGAAATTCCTGTTTCTAATGCTATTTCTGATTGAACCGTATTAATCCAGCGATCCAGTATCAACGGTAGGGCACCGCCATCTGGTCTAGTCTTAGTAGACATATTTCGAATTAGTTCTCTATAAGTGGCTAATCCCTGTCCTTTGGTTCCTGAAAGCCTTCTCTCAGGAGAAAGGTCTGCATCTATGACAACAAAATTTTTGTCCATAACATAATTACGAAGCATTTGTAAAAGAAAACTTTTTCCACTTCCATATCTACCTACGACAAATCGAAAAGAAGCACCACCTTCTGCTATTATATCAATATCATGTAAAAAGGCATTAATTTCCTTTTCTCTGCCCACTGCAATATAGGGTAACCCCACTCTTGGTACAACACCACCTTTTAGTGAATTCAGTAAAGTTGTGGCAATCCTTTTTGGTACTGTACTCATAAATTTATAATTCCTTTCAATTCTTCCATGTAATCTTCCACTATGACAGGGTCATTTTCATCGAATATAATACAATTATCACTCAACTGATCAAATAAAATTTCATTGATTTCATCCATAACAACAGAAAGCATAAGTCCGTTCTCACTAAGTATTTCTTTTATTTCAGAAATATTGCCATCAAGCAATGCCTTTATTACATGTATTTGAACTTCTGATAACATATTATCTTCTGACGAGGTTTTAAATGGGTTAATAGGTACATAATTTTCAATTGTTTTTGGCTTGGTCTGGATCGTCATTACTTCCTGCCAAGACTCGTCCGTTATCAATTGTTCTTGTATACGCTCAGTCGCCATTCTAATGTCGCCTAGTTTCGTGGTGTCAATGACAACCGGTTTTGGAGCAAGCTCATTCGTTTTCTTCGTTTTCCTAATATCATTTGGTACATAGGAATTGGTTTTATTATTCTCTGAACAAAATCTATCTACTTCTGATACAATTGCAGATTCATATGCTTTGTATAACGCTGGTTTTTCAAGGGTTACAGGATAACCGTACCTACTACGCATAAGTGCATCGACTGCCTTTAGGATATCACCAATCATTTTTATCTTATTTTTCTTTTGAAACGCAGCACTGTAATAATATTCCTGCCAATCATGGTAATTGTAATCATTTGCATCCAGCTTATCTCCAAATATAGCAGCCTTAAATATATAATAAGGTGTCAGTGCTTTGTGATTAAAAAGCATATGAAAAAAACTATTTGTAGATACTTTTTTATAAATGTTATACACAACTTCATTGATATCATCACTAAATTCTTTATAGAATTTGGATTTTAAAATATGATAATTGGAAAAGCCGTTTAGTGCTTCTGTTAATTCTTTTGGAGAATGATTTTTAAATTCGCATACTATCTTAAAATACTGAAATGTATTATTAAATTCTATATCATCGGAATTTTCTAACGATAAATTATGAAAAATAATATATTCGTTAATAAGTGGTCTTAAGTAAAAATCAATCTTTGGTTCATAAGGCTCATATTCTTTCCATATTTCTAACAAGTTATTACATCTTTCCTTGATATTTGAAATAATATTTAATTCTTTTAAGTTTTCTTCCACCGTAGCAACAATCAAATCATTTTTCGTAGGCATACGCATCAAATCCTGCATACCGTTAAGACATACCCCTACTTTTATATCTGTTATCAAGGCTTTCATAAAGTTCGATCTTATGTTATCCATACCCATTTCCTGTGATATCGCTATGGAAAACGACTCAAACAATGAAGTAACCGACTGATCAAAACAATGCCTTGCTAAAATGCACCTGTTTTCATCAAGTAAAGCCATCACCGTTTTATTTTTAGTAAGCTGAATATGAAGGTAATACCAATTACCCCAATCCCACAGTTTGATTGGGAAATAAATTCTTTCCCCATTAAATTCTAGAATTGTTTCTTTTTTAGTACCATAATATCCGCCAAACAATTTAAAGTTAATCCATTTTCCATACTCTTCATTGATAAGCCAAAACTCTGCTACACCTTCAGAATCACCTAAAGGTTTGATTTTAATTTCAACAGCCATATCAAACTTTACTAGTATGTGTTCGGCTAAAATAACTCCATGCCGTTCCAGTTTTTTGCCATCTGTTTCAAGATAAACACAATTCTTACCGTCTTCCATTAATTTATTTATCGTTTGTGGTTTACTTTTATAGTGTGGTAAAAAATATGCTTCTTTAAATTTATCAGTCTCAATTGATGAAAAGTTTTGTATATAGGACAAGGAATAATTCAGCTCGTCCAGGGTCATGACTGTATTATGGGATATATCCATGAAGTATTCCTCCAAGTCGCTTACTTAATTAGTCTAATAAAATAAAATTGCTTACGGGTTTCAGCAAAGCTTGACCATTATCAGTGAAAATAAAATTGAATTAGACTTTAATATTTTTCTACACTTAAAATGAACGGTCTTATCATCCGATATATTAAAAAATTATAATTACCTTCTAAATCATGAAAAGTAAAATCTATTATTAACTTTTTCTCAATATATTTTTTCATTTGCTTTGCAATAAACATACTATTTGGTTTGGCAGGCATCATAATAATAACAGCTATATATCCATAACCTTTGATATAATACTATCAAGTTCATGATAAAACCCAGCTCCAATATCTGCATTCATCATAGCGACATAACCTTTATTACCCTCAGCTTGAAAACACATAATCGTATGGTAACCTATATTAGCACCGGAATGATCAAAATATCCTTTTGGATTATCGTCTGGAACAAAGAATCCTAATCCAGTTGGTATATTAGGTATTATTTTCGTAAGCATCATTTTCATTGTATCCTGCGTTATTAAATTACTGTTTCCATGATATGCTTTCATCATTTCAATTCCAAATGCAGCCAAATCACTTGGTGTTGTCCACAAACCAGCAGCAGCCAGTTCAGGCATGGTATTGAAACCATTTGGTAATTGTAAGTTGTATACATCATAGCCGTAAGCTATATCATCTCTTTTTTCTTCATCTAGTGGTTGATGATAGGTACTATGAGTCATTCCAAATGGTTGTAGGATCTCATCCCTAACAATTGATTCAAAGTCTTTATGGGTAACATCGCAAACAACTTTTTGTGCCAAAAGATAACCACCACCTGAATACTTCCATTCTTTTCCTGGTTCCGTTTTCAAAAAAAGTGGTAGATTATTCGCTGGCTCTATACCCATTAATATTTGCTCCAAGGATGGAACTATTTGCCCATATTGATATCCGGCAAATCCATGGAGATTGAATCCAGCCGTATGACTAAGTAATTGACGTAATGTAACTGTATGTATTTGATTATCAAATGATTTATAAAAAGATACATCTGTATATTCTTTGATATCTTTATCTAAATCAATTTCTCCTTTTTGAACTAAACTCATGACAGCGGTTGCAAATACTGGTTTACTAATGGATCCTGCTTGGAAAAGCGTTTCGCTTGTCACCGGATCTTTTTTGTTTCTGTCTTTGTAACCATAACAGTATGTGTAATCAATTTTTCCATCATTAATCAAAACCAATGAGAACGCTGGAATCCTATAATAATGTAATCTTTCTTCTAAAGTCATACCCCAATAAGATGAATCGTTTAATATTGTCTTATAGTTATTCTCCACTTAACCTACTCCCTCTCTTTATTAAATATTGGTAAGCTTTCATAAAATTATCGTTGACCTGACACTCATTTGACTTGTTGGTTAATCTTACATTAAACTAAATCCAAACAATACCAGATTACATCATCATAACCCATCCCTCTTGCTGTTGGTGTTGCTTGTGTAACAAGAATAGCGTTCTTATCTGGCACCACAGTGATACTTTGACCACCATATCCACGACAGCCATACCAGTTCTCTCCACGCCACCATAATAGACCATATCCCGAGTTACATATGGATTGAGCCACAGCTTGATGAATATAACTTTCAGATATAATTCGTCTGCCGTTATAGACTCCACCGTTAAGGAATAGTTTTCCGATTTTTAACATATCAATTGCAGTTAAATTTGATGTTCTTTCACTTTCTCCTTCATCACCATTAGCAACACTATAATAAACACCGCAAGGACTTTTATACCAACGGTCACTTTTAATATCCAATGGCTTATATAGATTGTCATTGATAAAATCAAACATATCTCCACATACATGATCCATTAATTTAGCAAGTAATATGACATCCCATTCTTTATAATTGTATTTGGTTCCTGGCATATTGGTTATAGCGCAATCTGCAATATGGGAAATCCATTTACCAGAAGAACGCATCTGGGTAAGCATAGGACAATGATAATGAACCCCACCGTTAAAGTATATACCGGAAGTCATGGTTAGTAGGTGTCTGATTGTAATAAACTTATGAAATGACTCACGGTCTTCGTTAAACTCTGGAATAAAGTGATAAATAGGTTCATCCAGACTTTTTATGAATCCTTTATCAAGGGCAATTCCAATACCAATTGACATAATGCTTTTTGCAACGGACTTGATTACATTTTTGCTGTTCTCATCAAAACCGTTATAATAACGTTTTGCCAAAACTTCATCATCTTTCCACAGAAGAACACTATTGATTTGCCTATAATGCTTCTTTTTTATATACTCATCTATTTCTATATTTAAATTCATTTAAGATACCTACCTATGATGGATTCTGGATTATGTTTCAATTCATATGGAGTTCCAGTTGCAATTAGATTTCCACCATCACTTCCTCCACCTTGCCCCATTTCTAGAATATAATCGCAATTGGATAACACATAAGGATCATGTTCCGTTACAATAATGGAATTTCCGTTATCAACTAGTTCATTCATAAGCTCCAACAAGCGTTCACTGTCATAAAAGGAAAGACCCGTTGTTGGCTCGTCTAATATATACAATGCACCCTTTGCATTTTTCCCTTTTGATAATTCCTTCGCTAACTTGATACGTTGACTTTCACCACCGGAAATGGTTGGGGTAGCTTGTCCAAACTTAATATATCCCATTCCCACACGTTGTAAAATGTTAAGCATATTATAAATCACGTTATCTTTATCAAGGAAGAAATCTTTCGCTTCATCAACACTCATTTCTAGAATGTCCCGAATATTTTTGCCGTCAAGGGTAATTTCCATCGCTTCGGGAATATAACCACTGCCGCCACAGTCTTCACAGTCAACATCGATAAAATTACCAAAACCTACGTGATAATGAACTACACCATCACCCTTACATTTCTCACAACCACCTTCACTATTAACCGAAAAAAGCCCTGGCTTATAACCCATATTTTTTGCTTGTTCCGTTTGAGAATATAGGGTGCGAACACGGTCAAAAATGCCTGTGTAGGTGGCAGGACATGAAGTCCTACTTCTTCCAATGGGCCTTTGATCAATAATATAGCAACGCTTGATGTGCTCTGTACCGGTTAGAATTGCATCAACGGTATCTGTGATATCATCATCAACTATGCATTTTGATTTCATAAGTTCTTTTAACTTTGGAACAAGGGTATCCGATATTAAACTTGATTTACCACTTCCTGAAACCCCTGCGACTCCAACCATTACACCTAATGGAATTTCAGCCGTAACATTACGTAGATTATGTAGGGTTGCATTGGAAATCTTAAGAGTTTTATTCCTATCGATAGGACGATACTTTGACTTAATATTAAACCCTATGTCTTCTGATAGATAAGGTGAAGTTTTTGAATCTGAACATGATAAGAATTCATCATAACCACCTTCGTAAATTTTAATACCACCCAAAACTCCTGCACCTGGCCCCATATCAATAATATAATCTGCTTCCCGCATGAAATTTTCATCATGTTCCACGGCAACTACTGTATTGCCACTTTTTATAAGTCTTCTGATAATACGTATCAAATTTTGCTTTTCTACTTCATGTAATCCGATTGTAGGTTCGTCGAACACAAAGATAATCGAATCCATTTCTGCAATTATATAGGACGCTAGAAACAATCGTTGAATCTCGCCACCAGAAAGGGTTGGAACTGGACGTGATAATGCTAGATGGTGCAATCCGACTTCAACCATACAGGAAAGTTTTGTGATGATTTCATCAAGTAGTGGATTTTTTATTCCGGTATAACTATGTAATAAATCGAGTAAATCATTGATATACATATCTTCTAGTTCCGTAATGGTTTTACCACAAAAAGTTGTGTGAGATGCTTGTTCACCTAACCCTGTTCCACCACATTTCGGACAAGGAATATGTTTTACACAAGTAAGTTCCGATATCCAGTTGTGTTTACCTTTACTCCAACGGTAGGCATTTGTAACCCAAGGAAGAATTCCATCAAAGGTTGCACCGCCGTATTTAAAAAGCATCAATTGTTCTGGTGTAAGCTCATCTAACCTTTTATCCGGAGTTACTCCAGTGGCTTTCTGAAATTTCCATAAAATATGTTTCAGATGATTTTGCTCACCATCGAAGATATTGTGAAGTGTAACCGTGTTATCCGTAAATATTTCATTCTCATAAGCTTTATAGATACTACCGTTTCCTAAACATTTTACGCACATTCCACGTGGTGAATTTTTTTGAAATACGGATATATCAAGTGGAAGGCCGTCATCATATGCTGGATCACGAGTTCCATAATTCGCAAATAGTGCTGCTAGCATAGAGCTCACCTTGATTCGCGTACCTACGGTACTTCTTGGATTTGACTGCCTTATAATTCTTTGTTCCACTGCAACTGTTGGAGAAAGTCCGGTTATACTATCGAAAGTCGGTACGTTATCAATCATAAACTGTGTTCCTGAAAACATCAGATACCTGCGCTTCCCCTCCTCATATAGTGTATCAAATGCAAGACTTGACTTTCCGCTACCAGATACTCCCGTTATAATGGTAAGCTTATGTTTTGGTATCACTACATCAATACCTTTTAAGTTGTGTATCCTTGCATTTTTTATTTTTATATGATCGTTCATTTGAACCTCCAAATTTTTGGCAAATAGTATATATACATTGTATCTCATGAATGACTGCTATTTACATGTATTACAGTCTAAACATTCCATTACGATTATTCCTTGTGTTCCGTATACACCATGCAATCCGTATATTCCTTGACTTCCGTTTATTCCTTGAAGTCCTTATATTCCTTGAAGTCCTTATATTCCTTGCTGTCCTTATATTTCTTGTATTCCGTTTATTCTTTGTATTCCGTTTATTTTTTGTAATGTATATTTTTTATTCGTAGACAACTATATTTATAGACTTAAGTTATCTACCTAAGTTACTCTTATGATCTAAGCTTATGTGTGAATTTTTGCTTTTAAGATTTGCTAAACGTAATATGTTTTTCTTTCAGTGAAATCTTTCCTACTTGATATCCATATTCTTTTGCTTCTTTTTTATAGTTTAAAAACGAATGATCGATTTCAAATCCAAGAATCTGGTGTATTTCTTCAAAGGACAGTATTAATTGATCATTTCCATTTTGATTTAGATACTTCCATAAAGAATCATATTTGCTCATATCCTGATACCTTCTTTCATTTATTCGACTCTTCCAAAACTTCTCAAAAGTTTTAGCTTTTTGATAACTATATCTGCCTTCCACCAGTGTTCGGAGATGGCAAATTCTTTTGGATATTTGTCATTATGTTCAAACCAACTCCATGTAATTCCCCAAACCCCATTTTCTGGTCTTGTCTCAATGATATAATCTAGCTCTTTTTGCATAATTTCTTCATTTTCTTTATAGTATTCACTATTAGGGCTTGTTATAAAGTTTGATGGTTTATTTACGTAAAATTCCCATTTGGTTACATCTCGTTCGATGGAAACATTTACGAGCCCTTTTATAGCTTTTGATATAAACTCCATATCAAAATTATTAGTTAAGCCAAGCTGTAAGATGGTATTTCTAAGAGTAATATACCCATCGATGCCCATATCACCTAAATTATTTGGTGTATATAGTTTCTCCATTAATTGAATGGCTTTGGTATAAGCTTTTTTATAAAGTTTGGAATCCTTATCAGCATACTTTAATAAAAAGCTTGCTATTCCAGCTGATACACCTATGCTCTCGTACTCGTTGGCTTCCTCGTTGTAATTCCACCATGGTGCGTGGGGATAATTATCGTTCGTTGGAATATTGAACTTCCAACTGTTTTCGTTATTATGAATTCCACTTTCAAGGAATTTAAATATACCTTTAAAAATTGGGTGATTTATATCTGTAAAATTAATTTCTTTTAATTTATCAATTGCATTTAGAGTTGTATATGGTGTGGAATTTGGATTCCAATTGTCTGGCTCAAGGGCATTGCCAAAACCACCATCTTCATTTTGATAATAGGACAAAACGGAAAGAACATCTTCTTTACTTCCATTTTCAAATTCATATTTCCATATAGCTAATTCCAAAGGTCTAGCATTTCGATACATCCATGTTTTTATTTCTTCAAACTCGTTTTTACTTATTGTTTTCATATAAATCCTCCATATTCCAAAACACGTAGTTTAGCATGTCCAATATTAATCTATATTCGGTTAAATTGCTTCAATTGCACAAGTTTATCAATTGCTTCAAATGACTTCCACCAATTTGCACTAACTTCAGATGATTCCTTCCACGGTAGTTCCCAAACACCTTTGGAAGGTAATTCATTCGTTATCTGATCAAGTTCAGCTTCCACTTCTTTCCTGTTATCTTCATAAAATCTACTACGTGGTGAAAAGACAAACATGAGTGGATTTTCCATAAAGAAATCGTTTGTTTTATCATGAATTTTATTCCATACTATATCTTTCATCTTCTCACATAAATACGGATAATCAAAAGCTTCCGCAACCTCTGCAGCTTCCAAATCTTCGATTAATTTGCAATAACCTTGTATTCCCATATCTCCAAATTGATTGGTTGAAAGCTTTCCTATTAACATTTTTGTATATTGTACTGCCATGTTATAGATAGTAGATTGTTTATCTTGATATCGTAATATTAATCCCGATAATATTGCAGTAATTCCAATGCTTTGGTAATGATTTTCGTGTTCTCTTCCGTCCCAATTACCGCCTGGAGTAATAAAATGCCAACCAAAGTCTGCTTTGTATTCTGTATTCTCAAGATAGCGAAATATTCCTTGGTAAATTGGATGTGTCATATCATAGAATTCAATCATTTTAAGTATTCTTATTGCAAACCACACATTATAAGGTGTAGATTCTTTCTTCCAAGCACTTGGTTCTATGGAATTACCAAAACCCCCATCTTCATTTTGATAAAATGATAAAACTAATAATACATCTTCCTTGCTTCCATTTTCAAAGTGATATTTCCATAAGGCTAAATCTAGTGGTCTTGCGTTACGATAAATCCATAGGCGGATTTCATCAAATGATTCTTTACTCAGTTTATTCATGTACTGTCCTCCTGTATTTATATATGTCACTAGTATAAATTATTTTTTAAAATCATCATTGTAAAAAACGGACATATTTTGTATATATTCTATATTGTAAAGTTCGTAGCGCAGGAAATGAACGGTTGCAGTAAATTTTTTGTTGGAATGTTTAGAAACCCCTAAGATATTTCCATTATATACCATAGCAAACAAATGTTCAAAGTTTTTTTATGAAATATTTTACTTTTTACTACAAAAAATAATGTACCTTTAGAATCAAAGGTACATTATCTTGCATTTACAATATAAAATTCTATAGCTCACCTTGCAGTAAATCCACATAAGTTTCACGTTTTTTAATAATCTTATAAGCATCTTTAGATACAAGTACTTCCACTGGAAGTTCATGTGAATTGTAATGAGATGCCATGGACATTCCATAAGCTCCGGCATCTGTTACTGCCAGTAAATCTCCTTGTTTAGCTTCTTCTATCAGTCGGTCCTTGGCTAAAAAGTCGCTACTTTCACAAATTGGTCCAACGACATCTACCTTATTTTTTTGCTTTTCTTTTTTAATTACTGGTATAATTTCATGATAAGCTTGATACAAGCTAGGTCTTATCAAATGATGCATTCCGGTATCTACTATCACAAATCGTTTTCCATAAGAATTATCTTTGATGTATTGTACTTCTGTAATCAAAAGTCCTGCTTGAGCAGTCAGAAATCTACCTGGCTCTAATATAAATGTAATCTCTGATAAATCTTTAAATGGTTCTGTAATTAATCTTGCATATTCTAACAAATCAGGTGTTGATTTATCGGCTGTATATGGTATACCAATCCCACCACCTATATCAACGTATTTTATAGGAATGTTCATTGATTTTAAAGTTCTTACATAATCTGCAACAACCTTCATGGCTTCACCATAAGGGGTAATATCTAACAATTGTGAACCTATGTGAAGGTCGATACCGCATATATTAATATTCTCCATTTGCATTGCGCTCTTATAAATCTCTAATCCCATTTCACAATCGATACCGAATTTATTTTCTTTCATACCTGTGGTAATATAAGGATGAGTTTTTGCATCAACTCCAGGATTAATACGAAGCGATATTGAAACCTTTTTATTCATGGATGCAGCAATACTATTAATTCTCATTAGTTCTTGCTCTGATTCAACATTAAACATCAGAATATCTGCTTCAATGGCTTCTTTTATCTCTTTACTTGTTTTCGCAACCCCAGAATAAACTATCTTTTTAGGATCTGCACCAGCTTTTAAAGCCCTATATAATTCACCACCAGATACAATATCAATTCCACATCCTTCATTTACAAATACGTTTGCGATATTTATGTTATGGCAAACTTTCAGAGAATAACAAAACAAGACATTCGAGTTTTGAAATGCTTCCTTTAATTGTTTTAATTGATTTAACAAACTTCCTTTACTATATAGGTAAGCTGGTGTTCCAGTTTCTTTCATAATGTCTTCTATCTTTAATTCTTCCATCATGAGCTGGTTTTCTTTGTAATAAATATATGGTTCTAATATCATTCTTTTGTTCTCCCTTCAAGTTCTGATAGTCGTATTTCGTTTTTTAGTGAATCTTTTAATAATTCTACTAAAGGTTTATTTTTTGAATATAAGCATATGTCATCTATATTCCCAGTTATTGTTCCTGTGAGTACATAAGTAGAATCTGCAATCAGTCTAATTTGTCCTGATGGTTTACTTATTCTATGTGTAATAACACCATTTAACTCAAAGTCACCTGAAATTATGGCAACTACTTTAAGACCTTTTGAAACTGCCACTTCTAATGGTTCTTTAAAATACTCTATTTCACGTTCTGAAATAGATACATATACTCTCTCGGTTGCATGTTCAATAATGGTACGAATTTTATCTATAATATTCTGTAATCCGCTTACTGTTATATAACCTTCCACGGAATCGTTTAGTTTTGGGCATTCTTTCTTTATTATTTCCACTACATCTTTTATATGATTCATAACATTAGAACAATATTCATCTACTGGTATTGCAACATATTTTGGTACGGTTCCTTCGATCACATAAGCACCACCTTTTTCTACAAGCCCAGATAAAACTTGATACGTGTTCGCTCTTGGAATTCCAGATAATTTTGCTGCTTCGTATCCAGTTAATTCACCCTCTCTACAAAGTACCATATACAATTCAGATTCATTCTTCGTTAATCCTGTTTTCATCAGGCTTTCGATTAAGTTCAATTTTTCCCCTCCTGCCTTTTGTAAAGGTAAGTTCATTTTATTTTTTCTTTTATTATCAATTTATTATGCTTTATTTTATCTAACATTTTATACATGAATAAATCTAGACATTATTTTATCTTTATACTTTTCATTTAGTAGTATGTGTTACTACTACTAATAACACATTAGAAATATTATGTCAATATTTAAAATTTATGCATTGCCAAGAAAACTTGGCATATAATAGTATAATACCAAGTTTACTTGGCACAAAGAAAGGAGCAATTATAATGAAAAAGGAAGAAATATTAGAACGAAGTAGAAATGAAAAAAGAGACGAAGGGAAAGAATTTACTTTTGACAGTGGCAGAAAATTTGGTGCTGTAGGAATGTTAATTATTTTTTCTATCTTAGGATTTTATAATTTATATCATAATTTAAGGGAAACGAATTATGCATTATTAGCCATGTTTTTTGGATATCTAGGTTGCGAAAGTATTGGTATTTATCATATAACTAGAAAAACGAAAGACTTCATTAATATAATTGTTGCGTGTTTATTAAGTATTTGTTTTATGATACTATACCTGATTCGATAGGATTTGAATTTATATGAATGAACAATTAATATTAAAAAATAAACTAAAAGATGCACGATTAGAATTAAATTTATCACAATCACAACTAGCTGATCTAGTTGGCGTTTCAAGAAATACCATAAGTTCCATAGAAACTGGGCAGTTTAATCCTACTGCAAAATTGGCTTTGGTTTTATGTATTGCTTTGGATAAGAAATTTGAAGAATTGTTTTATTTTGAGTAATAAATTTATTAATAAACCATCGTTTTTTATCAGATTAGTAACAGAAAAGATTGATATACTATCTACGATAAATCTAGAAAGAGCAATTGAATCTAGAAATTTTGTATTCATAGTATAATAAATTAGGTAAACCATATTGTTTCACATTAGCCTATAACTACATAAACAAAAAAGGAGGGAGAATCACATCCCTCCTTAAATTACGTTCTTAATTCTTTATTCTATTAATAACAATATCTTCAACAAAATACTTTAGATCAATCAAAAAATTATATCAGGAGCAAAATACACACAAGTAACTGTAATAAAAAAGACCCAATCTTTTTAATTAATCTCTAAATCAGTAAATCCAATGACAACGGAGAGATTGGGTAAATCAATTGAGATTTCTATTTAATAGGATTTTTTAATCCCTCAATCATTTTATATAATTTCACATATTGACCAAAGGCAAAGCTTGTAGCAATCATCATACCACCACTAACCCATGGTAAAGCAGCAGTAATAAATCCATCAACTTGGAAAACTGTAGTGAACATGCTTAGATAGTAAATCAAACTAGATACAACAAATATTGGTACTGCAAAAGCAGGTAAACGCTTTATTATTCTTTGACACATATCAATTTTTGAAGAATTATCACTAAAAATTGAGAGATCTATATCTTCATCTGTCTTTCTTTTACGGAAATAAAACCATCTTCTGAATTGAAATACAAACTCCCAACCGCTATCCGTAAATAGCTGAACATAACTATCTTCTTTTACTCCATTTTCTTTAAAATCAAGTTGATAAATCCATTCACTTGCATCACATTTTTCAAAATAAAATTTACTACCATTAGTTTTTACAAAACACCATCCTGCTTTGTGTTGATCTTCTAACCACTTTTCTTCTTCATTAAATTCAGCAAATCCGAAGGTTTTTTTCACCATTTTAGTTTCCATCTAAACTCTCCCCTTTACTATTTTTATATAATCTCTCTATTCTTCTAAGCTCAATGTCCAGTATTTCTTGCCCACTATTCGTTATAATATAGAATTTTCTTTTTCCTTCTTCCTTTGTAAATTGAATGAGTCCATCCTTTTCCATTTTAGATAAACTTCCATACATCGTTCCCGCACTTATAATGATTTCATTATTCGTCATCTGTTTCACTTTTTGTGTTATGTTGTAACCATGCATTTCATCCTGAAGACAAAATAATATATAAAAACCTGTTTCTGTCATAGGAATATATACTCGTTGTAATTTTTCGTTCAAAACGTCCCTCCTTTATCGAACCAATACTTTTTTTATAAACTCTCTTTATATCTTTAAGTCAAAATTGCACTTTATTAAATACATCGAATTATAATATATTGTAGCATTATATATCGCACTTCAATATATATTACTATTATATTATCGCACTGCGATATATTTGTCAATTGTTTTAATATAAAAATGAATCTAACCAAAATTTTATCATGATAAAGAAATAGAATTTCTACTCTATTATTTATCCTTGCAGTTCTTCTTACTTAATAATTGACGTATAAATATATCTTAATGTTACCTGGAAGTCTTCCTTAGAAAAGCAACTACTATTAAGTTTTACTATTTTACTAGCACAACAAAAAATCCGTATCAACTATGAATATATTGATACGGATTTTTTGCTAACATTAAGTTTATTGATTTCATTAATTTAAAATTACTAAAAAACAAACTACTTGTATAATTCAACCAATTAAATTAAGACTCATTATAAAAATAATCCAATTATAAAGATTTACCTATTATAAATATAATCAAATTTATCAGATAACTAACTACATCTTAATTTTAAACGTCGTTGAAAACTTACTATAATATTTCTTGTTCCCAACAATTTTATAAGTTCTAACTTTATAGTAATAGGTTTTACCTTTAGTTAATCCATAATTGATAAAGTGTAATGACGTTGTATTTTTCGTTAATTTAAATGGTTCTTTTGTAGAAGATGTTCTATAAATTTCATATCCAGATGCACCACTAACTTTATTCCAAGTAAAATTAATTGTACCGGACTTTGGTTTCACAAGCTTAACATTGGTTGGTGTTCCTGGTAATGGTACACCGCCTATTACTTTTGTGTAACTACCGTATATTTTTTTATTTCCTTGAACTCGATAGGCTCTAACCTTATAATAATATGTCTTTCCAGTAGTTAAACCTTTATTAGTATAAGATAACGCAGTTGTTTCTTTTATTAATTTAAATGTTCCCGTCTTAGAATCAGCCCTATAGATCCGATAACCAGATGCACCACTTACTGCACTCCAAGATACTTTAACATTATCATGCCATACAGATGCTATTTTTATCGAAGGTACTGCTAGTTTAACAACTACGGTACTCTTTGAAATTTTATTGCCACCAGCAGTTGCAATTATTGTAGCTGTTCCTACTCCAACTGTTTTAATTTTTCCTTTGGAATCCACTGTTACAACTGACTTATCACTACTTACCCATGTAACAGTCTTACTATCGTAAACTACCGTTGGATTAAAAGTTACAGCAAGTGTTTCACTTTTACCAAGATAAAGGTTAAGACTCGTTTTATTTAATGATATACTCTCTATATCAGTTTCCACCGTAACATCAAATGATACAGAGAATGAACCTACTAACACTCGAATGGTTGTCTTTCCTCTTTTTAAAGCAGTGATGTTACCATTTGAATAGTTTGCGACAGATTCATCTGATGAAGTTACAATAACTGCATCACTTGTATCTATGGGTTGCATCACAATTGGTAGTTGTTCTGTTTGCCCTACTTTTAAGAAAATTTCTTCTTGAGTTAGAGTTAATGATTTCACTGGTATACGCACCGTTACAGGTATACTTGTTTTATAGGAGCCTGCAATTGCAGTAATTACTGTTGTTCCGGGATTCATCGCTTTTATGACTCCGTTTTCAACTTTCGCTATACTGTCATTTTCACTAATCCATATCGTAGTCTTATCATCTGTAGTATCCATTGGATTATAAGATACTGCTACTTTTTTGCTTTCACCTTTTATCAAAGATATAACATCATAGTCCGAAAAGATTTCTTTTAATGGATTTAATACTGTTACATTACAAGATACAGTAATTGTTCCAGATACCGCTGTAATAGTTGCAGTTCCAGATGTTTTTGCGTAAATACGTCCGTTTTCTACTGTAACAACGGAATTATTGGAGCTTGTCCAGTTAATCTTTCTATTGGTTGTATTCGTTGGTGTAAAATTAGGTTCAAGTTTCACAGAATCACCTTTATTTACTTGTATATTACTATTTGTAAATGCGATAGAAGTTGGATTAACAATAACACCATCGACTATGACATGCATAGTTGCAGAGTATTTGCCCATAACAGCTGTAATATCTGCTTCACCCGCTTTTATTCCTTTTACATTTCCACTTAAATCTACTATCACGACCGATTCATCTGAACTAGTCCACTTAATGTTATCCGTAATTTCTGATGAGAACACTGGGTAAAAAGTTGGTTTTAGATTTATGGTCTCATTTACCCCAATATTCATAACAGTTTCTGTAAAACTCATATCTTCTAGTGGAAGGTTTACGATTTGATAGTGTTTTGGAAAGTTGTTTTTAAAGAATGTTTCTGCAAATGAGTTTTTATATACAAATACTCCCGTATAAGGGAAATCTCCACCGCCGATACTTGTAACTGTACTTGGTATCTTTATTGGTCTTAAACTCTCACACTCATAAAAAGCCCAATTTCCAATACTAGTTAATCCTTCTGGTAGGCTTATTGTTATTAAATTACTACAACCAAAGAACGCAAAATTTCCTATACTGGTTATCTTATCTTGAATTTTAATTGACGTAAGACTACTATTTCCCATAAAAGTAAAATCTTCAATTTTAGTAACACCATAAGGTATCTTAATACTGATTAAACTTTTACATGAGTAAAATGCATATTCACCTATACTTGTGATATCATCCGGAAGATTTATATTAACTAAACTACTGCAATTATAAAATGCATTCTTACCTATTCTTGTTATACCTTCTGGTAAGCTAACAGTTGCTAGACTAGTACAATCTTTAAATAACATATCATCAATACTTGTAATTCCTTCTGGAATAATGATACTCGTAAGACCACTACAGCCTTCAAATGCACTGGTACCTATATACAAGATTCCTTTTGGAAGATTGATAGCAGTTAATTTACTACAATTATAAAATGCACTATTTCCGATATAAGATACTCCATCTGGTAAGTGTATAGTCGTTAGACTGCAATTATTATAAAATGCATTATTTCCAATGTATGTGATTCCTACAGGCAAGTTTATGGTACTTAGACTTTTATTTTCATAAAATGCATTATTACCTATATAGGTAATTCCAGCTGGTAGGCTTATACTTTTTAGACTATTACATCCGCTAAATGTATTACTCTCTATACGGGTTACACCAAACGGTATATTAATACTAGTTAAGTTACTACAATTATAAAATGCAGCCTCACCAATAAATCGAATAGTACCTGGCAAAGTTATGTTCGTAATTTTATTTCCTTCTATGAAAGCATTGTTTCCAATACCGACAACATTATAGGTCATTTTTTGATTTGTTACAGTCGCAGGAATAATTACATTACCTGAAAGGTTTTTAACTATTTCTACGTTAAATATAATTTGAGCTGTTCCATTTTCCGTTTCGGTTGGTTCGCTTAGTACTTTATAAGTAATTGTCTGACCTTCATGCGTATAGTTAAATACACTGCCAACATAGGCATTTGCTGTTATGCCTTTCATAAGTAGGATAAGTGCTGCTGTAAAAAGTATTACATAAACACCTTTTATTTTATTATTCATGAACTTTCTCCTATGTTCCTTTTCTGCAAATATTTGCTTTAACGAGTTACATAAAAAAATGCATCAAAGTAGTTTACATAATGCGTTTACATAATATTTTAACATAATTCAATAATATATCAATCTGAAATAAATGACAATTACGAATCTACTCTCACAATAACTCTTCTAATTCATATTGCGAATTAATAACTAACCATAATTGCGGAAAGTAATTCATTATATTCCAAACACTCGGTCCCCTATAGTTATTTTCAATAATCAAATTAGTTAACGAATTGATTGTTCTCGCATCGATAAACCATACTATATGTTGCTTTGTATAAAAACTTTCTTCAATTACATATTCAAAGTAAGGTGTTTGCGATATCTCATCAAATTGAATTACTGCTCCAACAGTCCTTGCAAGATTAATTGCTCCTTCTAAAGAAAGGGCATTCGCTCTAGTAAAACCAGCTACAAAAGGAATTTCCCAATCGTATGCAACAATCTGTATCCCTGCAATTATTTTATCTAATGGTGTCATCTGCTTAACATAATCTAATAATAAATTTATATTAGCAATAGAACTAATTGGTGATGGTGGTGTAATATTGGTTCCCCATACATAACTAATAAAACTAATTCCTTGCACTTCACTTGCAATAGTAGAATAATCTACTTTATTAAAATCAACTCCATCGCTTGTAATTCTAATACCAGGGTCTGCAGTAATAAAAAGAAGATACCCCTCACTAGTTAAACGAGATGATACTCTTTTTGTAAAGTTATCATAAAGATTCTGATTTGTTTCACTTAGATATAAATATGTTAAACATAACCCATAATAACCTTTTAATTTTAAGATCTGAATTATATTTTCAATTAAAATATCCTGAACGGATTCATTTAATAAAATTTCATATGCTGCTTGTATGTTGGGTGAACCTTGTGCAGATAATGTTGTCACCAATAAAATAGGAACAGTTTTGAATGCTTTCGTTGTTTCAATTATATCCGTATCATCATAAAAAGGAAAAACATCACCATTACCTGCCAATCTATAATTATAAATAAACAAATACGTTAGATAAGGTAATGTTTTTTTTAGGATAGTTGAATTAATAAAGGGTAACGCGTAACCAAATGTTGAAATTTGAGATTCATAATGATAACTAATTATTAAAGTTTCACCAGGATAGATAAACTCTCTATCTGCCAAGAACGAATTATTTCTTAACAATTGCGTTAATGAAATACCATTACTTGCAGCAATCTCTTCTAGTGTATCTCCTTCCTTCACGGTATATGTTTTTTCTGGAAAGGTGATTACTATTGTTTGTCCTAAAACCAAATTATCAGGAAATCTTAATTCATTTTCTTGTACTAATCGAGTTACAGATACTCCATAACTCTCAGCGATTGAATTGATTGTATCTCCTTCTCGAACCACGTGAATCATCATCATGATCACATTCCCCCTATGCCTTTGGGAATACATTATTATAATTATATGATATAGTTTACATTTCTTTCGTCTTACAAGTAATTATTATATGATAATACCTAGTTTAATAAATAAAAAAACTCGTACCAGTCATATTCTTATGACTTTTACAAGTTTTATTGATTTAAACATTATTCAATAACTGGTATAAGTATCTCTGAGGGTTATATATTAGAAAAATGAATGATTAACTATTACTGACAATATAAATGTAACGATATAAATAATTATTATAATACGAGCTATCAGACGTGGTTGACGATAAAATGGTATTTTATATGAAGAATTATCATCACCCTTGATATCCACATCAAAGAATTCATTTTCAATTGTTATATTATTTTGTCCTGATATCGCATGTTTCATTGTGATACTTTTCTCTTTTGATAAATTATTTTTAACATCAGTTTCGTTTGTGATATCCGTACCGTTTGTAATATCCATACCGTTTGTTATATCTGCTTCGTTTGTTATATTTGTCTCATTGGTTATTTCTGTTCCGTTTATTAAATCTGTTTCGTTGGTTATATTTGTTTCGTTGGTTATTTCTGTTCCGTTTATTATATCTGTTTCGTTGGTTATATTTGTTTCGTTGGTTATTTCTGTTCCGTTGGTTATTTCTATTCCATTTGTTATATCTGTTTCATTCGTAATTTCTATTTCAGCTGTAAGTTCATTTAATAGAGCTTTCGCTTTATTCGCATCCGAATCTGAAACATATATCTCTTCGCCAAAGATAGAATATCCCATGAATATATTCATATATCCGCCACTTCCAAGACTTTTCTTAAAGCAGGGTATGTTATTATTAAGGAGTAAATTCATGATTAATCCAGCGTCCACTTCGTTGGAAGCAGAAGCAATTTTTACGGTATCTTTTACGGTTTTTTCAACTAATACTTCTTTGGTCAAATGATCTACTAAAGGTACATGGCAATCTGAACATACCAAGAATCCTTCCCTATATTCATATTTGCATTTTGGACAATACATGTTATATCTCCTATTTTCTTAAATCATTTATTTACCCGTTTTCTTGTGTCTAACCGATTAACTTTTCTAGATTTTATCCATAATAAAACCAAGCAAACAAGAGCAAGTAAAATTAATATATGTAAAACGATATGGTACAAATCTGGTATATATCGGTCTGTATTTTTTACTAATTTAATCGTGTCTTTAAAATACCGTAGTTTTTCTTCAGATGCTCCTATTATAGCATAATACCAATGACTAAAAAATTGAGCTAGGAACCATAAAATAAGCCAAACACCTAATAAATATTTTCCAATTCTATCCTTTATGATGAAACTTGTAAGTACTGCTATGTAAACGATAAAGAATATACCGTCTTCTTTGGAAGCTTTGCTAACCAACATATGTGTTCCTATATTCACTCCTACCATATCTAGGAAAAACCAAAGCAATAAAATTATATTTACATAGATACAAATTTTTTTATTCATTTATTCTCCCCAATTCTATTATATCGTGAAATAACAATAATACTATTCATTCGTCACCATACCGTAATATATTATACCATTAGCTTTTAATGTACTTATTATAGTTTATACCTTTTACAATGAGTCTTTTTATTTTTTATATAGCAGTTTTATTCCAAAAAATATAAGTAAAAAACCAACTATAAAATTTAAAATAGAGATAACTATTTCAGGTAAAAAAGTACTTAAAATACTTCCACTGAAAGCAACTACAGTTAAAAATGCTAGTGTTGAAAAAACACATCCAATACCAAAAAGAAAGATTTCTTTTCTATTTAACTCTTTTTCAATAACCTGTGTAGAAAGTACCCCACTCCAAAAAATAATAGTCAAAGGATTGGATGCAGTTAATAATAGTCCTTGAATAAAGATATTTTTACTACTCACTTCCTTAAATATTGCAATATTAGGTAAAAATGTATAATCAAATACACCTAATGTCGTATTAAGACCAAATAACACCAAGACTACACAACCAATGACTTTGATACTTATTTTAACTTGGTTTTTATTAAGTACTGCTGCGACTCCAAGTCCAGACAAGGCTATGTATAATCCATCAACTAATGCTATTGCTATAACAAGTGTTACCGCTGTCAAAAATCCATGCGACGCAGACGTATTGAAAACCATGCAACACATCGGTCCAACTGCAAATTGTAACAGCATACCGAATTTAAACCCTTTAAATATCATTTGTACCTCCTGATGTTTTCCCTATGTTGAATATGCCTAATCCGTTTATATGTAGTACTTAAAATACACCAATTTTATATAGGAATACAAAGATACAACATTCAAAGATAGCAAGCCCACAAAGCACTGAAATAATTCCTAATTTTTTATTTTTCTTGTATAATTTCAGACCATTCATGAATGTTATGATACCTAGTATTGGAATTACAATACTATTAGTAATTTTCAAAGGTAAGAAATTGAACAACCCAAGTACTGATAAAATAACAACGATAAATGATAAGAAAAAAGTAAGAATTGTATTTATATGATTCCAATTTCCTTTTTGATAAGTCATTTTTAATTCTTTCATCTAATTTTCCCCTTAAACTGTTGAATTATATTACTTACTATCTCCATGTATCTTCAAAAAAGATATTAAATTGTACGATTGCCTTTTCCGTTTTATTATCCAAAACATAATTAACACAATAAAGATAATCTCTTATAGTAAGCCTTTCTATATTAATGATTTCACCGCCAAGATTGGTTATATAACGACTTATCTTCCGTTTACAAATCTTTGGACATACTACAAACTCATATACAAGTATTAGAACTATAATTATGGTCCACACTATAAAATCCATTCGAATAATCTCCTTTATAACTTTCGCCTGTAAAGCAAATTCTATTGTTACTGATTTATGAATAAAGTACTAACACTAATTAGATTGAACACTTAGGTTATGTATTAAAGAATTCTATAATATTATTTACTCCAGTTAAAGCGGCACAATCTTCTAATGCTGGTTTGTCATTTGTATTATGACTAAATACAACTGGCATAATATTATAAGCATTCATGTGATGAAGTAAACAACAAGCTGTATCATAAGGTTTATTAATATTACCATCCCCGCCACCGATTACAATTACAGCACCTTTTTTAGGTTTTTCAATTGGGGTTTCTTTTCTAAAAAATCTAGCACAAAAATATGTCTGTAAACGACTTCCTACATTTAACAATGCCCCTGTTAATTCAGAAAAATAGATAGGTGATGCAATTAAAATATTATCGCACTCCTCGATATAGGTATAAACTTCTTGCATCTCATCATTTATGCAACACCCAGCGTTTTCCCAGCAATATCTACAATCGACACATGGTTTAATTCCACAATCGTATGTATTTACAATTTTATATTCACCAGTTAACTTTTCAACTACTTTTCTAATCAGACTTACTGTATCACCATTTTTTCTTGGTGAACCATTAAATATTAATGTTTTCATTCTAATTTCCTAATTTCCTTCTTCCAATTCACTTAAGTATTTTCTAATTTATTACGAGTAGTGATTTGTACCAATATTATCGATTATTGGTCTTTTTTCTTCTTTAACTCATCAAGAATTAATGATGTAGAAACTCCCACAATAACACAGAGATATAATATAGAAAATACAATTTCATTGTTATTACCAGCATTAAATATGCCCAAACTTATGTCTACAAAAACGTACCAAAAAATACAAATCAATAATCCAACTGCTACATGTTTCATCCTTATAAATCCTCCGTATTTAATTATCTATCGTAAATGCCTCGATATACTTTTTCGTATAAGGACAGACTTCTATACATTTACCACATAATGTAATCTGCTTATCTAATGACTTAGCAGCAATCTCTCTTGCTTTCTTTCTGCATGCTAAAGCATTAAAAAAATCATCTCTATCAAGGTCAGGACTCCAGTTACGTCCAGAAATTGCTTTACCAGGACAGGTATTTGTACAAAGCATGCAATCTCCACACTTTGATAGTAGAATTGATTGATTAAAGTCGAGAGGAGCATCTGTAAGGACAGATGTTAAACGTACCGCTGACCCATACTCTTTGGTTAAAAATAAGGCACTTTTACCAATCCATCCAAGTCCAGCATTCACA
Source organism: Anaerocolumna sp. (assembly GCA_029239975.1). Taxonomy (GTDB): domain Bacteria; phylum Bacillota; class Clostridia; order Lachnospirales; family Lachnospiraceae; genus Anaerocolumna. The sequence continues at coordinate 39,522 of JARBTX010000021.1, read as the reverse complement.
GCAACCGTCTTATGTGGCATTATGGTTCGAAATATACCGTACTCCTTAGTGTTTGAAACTGTCTGTGGATAAGCATGAAACCCTCGTTCATTTATGTAATCAGCGCATATTATTGCCAAATCATCTAATTTTGCATTCAACCTATGATATTCATTATAATAATCCATGGTTGGAGCTTCGTTAATATTCTTTATCACATCTTTGGGATAAGGAAGTACAATAGATATTCCAATTGGATACTGTGGGATATTTATAGATTCTGTTACAGAATCTTCACTTTTTGGTTCGTTGACACCTACTTCGTTATATAATCCAGTTAAATTTGCATATCCTACCATAGATGCACCGTTATCTAGTAACAATTGTTTAATATCTTGATTCATAACTCCCCCTAATTACTTTATAGATACTTAAACTTTATCATGTCTCTCTTTTCTCTCTGCCTTTTTTAATAGTTTTTCACAATAAGGTGATGATTTTTTCTTTAACCTATGGTGTTCCCTACATTCATCACATTTAGCATATCTTTCACACTTTATCCGCTTACAAGGACAATCTATATTAAATCGTTCCATATGCACCCCACTCTTATCATTAAGGAATTATTCTAGATCAAGTCTGTACGTGTAATCGTCATATACAATATTAGTAAAACGTTTTGTAAAAATTCCCTGCCATTCCTATTACATTTTTAAAATTTCAATAGCTTTATCAATTGCGTTTTCTGGCTTCAAAGTATCATTATTACTATCAATACTAATTAATAAATCATATAGTTTCTGATTTTTTTTACAAATCATCTCTGCTTTCTTGTATTTTTTAGGTGACATAAAAGCAAACGTACTACGCTTATATGCTATATAAAATACAATCATAAATATTAAATTGTAAAAAATACTAAATATGACAAATAAAAAAATCCAATCTCTTGTTGATAAAATGATAACAAGTGAAATTAATGAGTATATGATAGAAATAATAATTATAATAATTGGATTTCCCCTAATAAGTTCCATTTTTCGCTCTCCCTATGTAATTACATTAACTTAAGTATCTTTTTATTTACCATAGTCTAACTATTATTGCCTATTCCTTGTACTCAAGTATTAATATACTACTTGAAATTTTTATAATTTCTTAATTATAACATATAATACCATTTATAACCAAATGATTTTATAAATTATTCCAACTATCTCTATATAACATATACAAAATTTTTATATATCATTATATTTAAATAAAGATAAGGCTAAACCCAGTTATAACCGAATTCAGCCCCGTAAATACATTTTCAATCAAAATTGTTTATCTAATCATTGTTTAAATTGAGAATTGATCTAACCTAACGTATATTCCTTAAAATCCTAACTTCACAAGCCATTCTGACATATTCTTTTCTCTATCCGTTGTCATCTTCTCCTTAAACTTCCCTAAAACAATTTCATCTGTAATATTACCGTCTGCCAAAAATATCACTCGATCTGCTCGAGCGGCTACTTTCGCATCATGAGTCACTAAAATTACGGTGGTTCCATCAACATTAATCTTATTAATGATATCCATGATTTCTTTCGTTGCACCAGAATTAAGGGCTCCCGTTGGTTCATCTCCAAATAAAATTTCTGGCTGGTTAATTAATGCCCTGCAGATTGCTGCACGTTGCAACTGTCCACCAGAAACTTTCTTGATGTCATGATCTGCAATCTGATTAATTCCGGTTCTTTTCATTAGTTCTTCTGCGAATTCTTTTATTTGTTCTCTCCTTTTTCTTTGTGCCTTAAAACCTGGAAGTACAATGTTGTCACGTATTGATAGTGTTTTCAGTAAATGCGCTTGTTGGAATATAAAACCCATTTTAGTCAAACGCAGGTTACTTATTTTATTATCATCTTGATTTAAGATATCTTCCCCTTGAAACTGTATTACACCCTTTGTTGCCCTATCCATGCCACTTATATTATATAATAGTGTGGATTTACCTGAACCGGACTGACCCATGATTGCTATGAATTCACCTTCATTTACAGAAAAGTCAATGCCCTTAAGTATTGGTGTCCCATCGAATTCCTTCCACAACCCTTTTGCTTGCAAAATTACCTTCATATTTTAACCTCCCAGTTTGAGATGTTTTCGTCTCATATAGATATCATATAGGCTTATTACGACACTGAAACTATTCATTAATCAAAAAAAAAATATTATAGTCTCTTATTTGTCTTGAACTATGCCAAGTTATTACTAATGTAACAATGAACAGCACCAATGGTACCATTAAATAAGCTATAAATGGATTTATAATGAACGTTACTTTTGTAATACCTAGATCCATCATACCAAAAGCCATACTTACTATTGTTTCACCGAGAATATTTGAAATAAAAGTTCCAGCACAAATTCCTATAAATGAAACCATCCCTATCTTATAAAGATACTGCTTTCTAATATCATTATCTGTAAACCCTATTGCCTTCATGGCAGCTATTTGTGAAACATCTTTCACCAATCTAAGTTTCATAAATAATACTACGATTAAAGCTATAAGTATCATTCCGATTACAAATACTGCCGTCGTAGCAACTTCTATCTGTCTCGAAACGCCACCTAAAGTCTGATTTATGAATTCTTCCATTGGTAGAATATCAAAACCACCACCTAATTTCTCACTCCATATGACAGCTTTTTCTTTCGCATTTACATTATCCATTAAATTAATGGTATATTGATATTTTTCTATCTCTAATCCTTCAAAATTATTGATTGATTTTGCCGTATATCCACCACTTGTCACATCCTGATAAATTCCTGATATAAGGAATTTCGCTTGTTTATCACGAAAGCGTAACAGTATATAATCGCCTATACTTTTACCTATCTCATCTGCATTTAACTTTGAAAGAGCTATTTCATTTTTTTGTACTGGGGCCTTACCTAATAAATACTTAAGTTCAACACCTGCATGAATTCCAGTATCAATATGAATATTCATTAATTCATTTTCAGAATTTATTGTTTGAACACGCACTCTTTTAAATTCATTAAACTCATTGATATCAGTATCTTGCAATAGAAGATTATTTAAAGCTTCATGCCCTTTTGCAAGATTTTCTCCTGAGTCAATCTCAATTAATATATCATCCATGGAACTTCCCATATAGGATATAAATTCTTTGGATTTCATGGTATTTAATAAATTCATTGGAACTATCATAATCCCAGAAACTATAAACATAACTAGGAACACAATCATAAATCCGTTAAAGTTTAGAACTGTCTCTCTAACACTTAGTAACAAATTAACTGACAATCTCATTGACCTAGAAAGTCCATCTCTTACACGTTCTTTCTTACTAAAACCTTTTCCCGTTACCAATGCATCAACAACGGTAACACGCTTTAATTTTTTTAGTATCTTTTTACAATAATGTATGGTAATTAGATAAACCAAGAGACAAGAGGCAATTGGAAGTACAACTGATAAAAATGATGCAGGTTGATTGCCAAATGTTTTGCTTACATGTTTGGTAAATTCTCTGGAAAGGATTCGTGCAAGAATAAAACCGATTACAATTCCTGTTCCAACCATCATTTTATATTTGGTAAGATACAAATTTCTAATATCTATATATGACATTCCTATTGCTTTCATGGTACCAATTTCACCGATTTCTTCTTCCAAAGCTGCCATTACTGTATACTTAATACACATCAGAGCAATCATATCAAGTAACATACTTACTAGAATTAAAACCAGTGACATCACAATGTCTGCCAGTGCACTTAATAAAATTATGATAGTGTAAGTAACTGCCTGCCCATTCTGTGGTAAATCTGTATTTTCATAAGCTGTCTGAAAATCAGAAGCCATAGATGAATCTGTAAAATACACTTCAATCAGATATTCTTTTTCACCAATTTTATCAAAAAGTTCGTTAAAGTCTGTATCGCTTATTAACATTCTAGTAGAAGAACAAAGTGTGGAATTCATTTGAGCATCGTTTACATACATAGTCACTATAAATTCCTTGGTTACTCCATTGTTGGTTAATACGACTTTATCGCCTAGTTTAATTTTAAACGAATCCAGTAGAATTACCGGAATACCAATTTCACCAGGTTTAACCTGTACTATATTTCTGTCTTTATCAAGTAATAAATCATACTCTTTATTCTGCTTTACTAAACTAATATCTAACCTACTATCAGATAGACGAAATGATCCATCTCCAATGATTTTAATATCATCACCATACACATCAATCATAGGTACGGTTTGCCATGCTGTTACACCCTTGTAGGATGAAACAAATTTATCAATAGTCTCCTGATTGATTTCTCCCTTATGCATCTGTAAAAAATGTGGTGGCTTTGCGGTTTGATACATTCCGGTTATAGAAGTGAAAAGCCCAGTCACAACGATAGTAGCAGCTACAATAAGACCAGCTGCAAAGGTCATAAACAATAGTAATGCTATATTACCAGTACGATTTCGTTTGAAATCATTCTTCAACATATTAAGCTTTAAGTTCATAATTATCCACCTCGATTGCACTTTTACTCTTTCGATTACCTAAAACGAATGCAATTAATACCAAGAATTTTCCAGGCAAAGTAAGCATCAAACCAATTCCCCTGCCTTCTCCAGTCCCAATCATGTTATCCATACTATTTGCAAGCTTACCGCTTTCCTGCATCATTGGTTCAAATACATAATTCGCGATTAACTCCAATACTGCTTTGCTATATTCCAAAAGGTTTCATCTGTAACACCAAGCATTTTCTCAAGTAATGCTACTAGAGCTCTTAAAGTCATCTGTTGTTCTTCTGGTTTCACTTGAAAGATTCCATCGTCTAACAATGTAATGGATGAAGTTAAGAAAATCTGCATGTATTGTGTAGGAAAATCTGACTTAAAAATCCCCTTTTCAATTCCATCCTGTACAACTTTACTAAGTATCGGTGTGACTCTTGTTACCATTAAACTTAAGGACTTTTGATGCATCAATGCGTTCTCAGGTTTGTGAAGTTCTTCCATTATGTTATTGTCAACTTCACTTTCCACTCTCATGGATAAAATAATATGAAGTAACTTCATTACCGGGGTAAGTTCCTGATTCATGGCAACTTCTTCCGCTCTACTTACAACTAATTCTGTTACCCGTTCGATAATTGCATCTAAAACTTCTTCCTTGGATTTAAAATAATAATAAAAGGTTCCCTTTGCAATACCAACGGCATCAAGAATATCATTTACTGTACATTTGTCATACCCTTTTATGGAAAATAATCTTCCTGCGGCGTCAAGAATCTCATTTCTTCTCTCCGTATATTCCTTGGTTATCTTCATACTGTTACCTCTTTCTTTATAAGGATTTAAATAATGATTATGCTTATGGTGATGTAATTCTAAAATCGAAATTTTATTCTAGAAACGAGATTTTATTATAGAAACGAGATTTTATTATAGAAACGATATACTTTTGATACGATATATTTTTATAATGTGATTTAATTTTCATTTCTAGCATCGTTTTATCTAATCTGTCACTTTAATCTGTCTCTTCAACTGTCTATTTTAATCTGTCTATTTTCTCGACCGACCGTCGGTCTATATCCTTGTTATACACCACGTTATTTTATTTGTCAATACAAATTCCATAATTTATCAAAATATTTATAGTGCTAGTACTGTTAGTACTTTCTCAAATTGCTTAATATTTTAATTGTTAATATAATATCCTTTAGATTGAGCTATACCCTGTATTACAAGGATTCGAATTGTACTACTTTCTTAATATAACAAAAACCCTCCAAGTTCGGAGGGTTTGAGAATTTAAACTATTGTTTACTTGTTATGGATGTGCTTCTCGGTAAGCCTGAGTTTTAATATTTGTGTAGTGCTGTTGCAAATTATCGCGGAACAGTAAGCTTCCTTTTAAAATCTGTTGCTCTGTATCTTCATAAGGGAATCGGAATGGATGTGAATAATGTACATAATTAAAACAATTACTTCCAATCCATTTTTCTTTCGGAAGTTGTACACTGTAAACAATATACCCTCTCTGATCATCAGAATGAAAAGGAAAACTGACTGCACCAGATATCTGTTTTAATACATTTTCATTAAACATACTTTTAGATGCAACGATTTCACAGGCAAGCCTTGGAATGGGTGCAGTGTAACCTACTCCATCCTTTTTAAATAAAAGTACACCATTTAATAATTCGAAATCATCTTGACCAAATATTGTGAACCCGTCATGCCAATATGCATTTCTATCGATCCATTCGAAATATTCAATAGCATAGATAAGATTATCCGGTAATTCTACATAAATGGTAGTTGCATTTAAACCACTATAACTAGGTTCACTGTATATTATTTCACTTCTACTATTGATTGGATTGGATGCAAACATCGAATCAAATGTTAACAAATCACCATAGGATTGAACATGAATTGCTCCACTAAATCTCGAAATATCTTCATCTGAGATATCACCCATAATATCTATCGGAAATCCTAAATCAAGTAAATCAGTTCTTATATCAGACTCAGTTCTTGGTGTTTGTGGAGACATATTTAACCGAATGTGATTCGAAAAAAAACATCCTATACTTATTAAAACAAGGCAACATGCGAAATAACCCAAAGTAAATATATTATGATTCTTTTTTACGTTTCCTGAAATAAATTCGCACGCTGCATTGCTCAAATCATTTCCAACTGAGCTTAGAGATGAAATAAATATAATGTAAAAAATAATCAATGGTATAAAAATAAGCCAAATATTTGCATAAGGTGTAAGTGGTATAAAAGCTACTATTATAGTCCAAACAACAAGAAATAAAATAGGATCACGTCTTTTAATAACATTGGCTTGTTTATAAACTGTATGAATCCCATTACGAAAAGTAAGTAGAAATGCAATTTGAAATATGGTTATAACGAAAGCAATCATTTTATTATCTCTATATATTAGATTAAATGGAGTTGCAAATATGAATAGTTGCACTAGATGCCACACCAATCGAATCGTAGATAAAATCCATGTAATATGAAACCATCGGTTCACTTTACGAAGATTACGAAAGCCCAGATACAACAAAACTACTCCGGCAGTTGATAATATATATTGCAACATAAAAAGGTTTAACGTAATTGATGTTGTTATCAATCCCCAGATAATATTATTAAAAGGTTGTTTCCAAGGATTTATTAATGCAATCTCATCCTCACTATTATTGAAATTATTAATTGTCCCCATATTACCTCCCCCGTTTCCTTAAATCTAAAATGAAAGGAATTATCGATACAACGATTAAAACACCCCATATAATCCATATTATTAACATAATACTTTTTAAATCCATGTAGAATTGATTCGTAATATCATTTTGGGTAGTCCATACTGTCAATCGATTGTATCGATACATTAAGTTTGAAATCTGCAATAAACCGATTCCTAAAATGATTGTAATTGTAACATTAGCAATTAATAGTAATCTTTTCCCCTTATTTCTCATTTGCTCCTCCTATAATGAATTAGATTTTAGGCAGTTATGAATTTATATAGTTATCGAATTTATCATACAATAATATGAAGTCACTAGCTTCAGTTACCTTCTTTTATAAAATATTGCTTTGCTGATAGTGTAAGTGATATACCTAATATTGGTATTATAACGTTAAGTATATTGTAGTTTCCTTTTATTAAAGACACTATTGATTCTATTAGAAATATTAAATTATAGGCTAACATAAGCCAATATCCCCATCTTTTTAATCTTAATAATCCATATGTAGCTACCAATAAAATTAAAATAATCATAACTCTTGTTATTACATTGTTAACAGTTGGTGGATTGGTAATAATCCCAACTCTCTTTGTTAACTTTGGAAACAAGGAGACTATTAATAATACTATATTTATAATATTCAAATCCGTTATATAAGTCACTAATAATGGTCTTTCTTGCTTCATAGGGTTCTCCTCTTATTCATTATTCGCCGTACATTTCATTAAGTTAAAATAAGATGTAACTAAATCTACATTATCCTTAATATCATTTTCATTGTTTACTGTTATTACTTTGAAATCAAGTCTTTTCGCTTCATTGAAAATGTATTTTCCAAAAGCTAAATCATAACTCATGTAATTATCTAAAGCCAATTCTGGGTTCGAACATTCATTTATTCTATCGAACAATTCTTTTCTTTGCATTTGATGACATTTATAAAACTCTTCATCTGCGACTACCCATATTGTATGTCCATAATCAAAAAGCTGATCTTTAATAAGCTCCGGAAGTAAGTTAACACCTTCTACAAGTATAGGCTTATCATTAGAAATTGTATTTAGATCTTCTAAAATCATTTCAAATTCTTCATGGAATAAATCTATTGTCCAGTTTAAATAATCTTCTACTTTCAAGCTAAGAATATCATTCCAACTGACTTTCGTTAGTCTATTAAGATTTGGGTGTTCTAGTGAATTCGATTTTTCAATATGTTTTCCTAAATATTCATCACAATGATAAACTGTAAATCCATATTTCGTCGAAAGGATATTAGAAATTGTTGTCTTACCAGCACACGTCGAACCACCAATCCAATAAATTAATGGTGTTTTATTATCTATATTCATATTTCTCCTAATCTAATCATTATCGTAGTTGCAGTTAATTTCGTATACGTGCCATACTAAAATAATTTATTTAAATAAGACTTTACCCAAATAACTCGTTACGTATATCTCTCGCTAGTTTCCAAACATTGTCACCAAAGTTACTAACGATAGTAATACATATGTTTAGATCTAGTTTATAATTGCTTGTAAAACTAACGCCAGGATCACTTCCTACAAAATATGGTAATGAATTATCTGAAAAATTCGGATTCAACCATATGCCATATCCATAATTTCCATCTTCTTCACTGGAACTTTGTACACTAAGCATTTTACGTGTCATATCAACTGACAGTAAATTGCCTGATAATAAAGCATTCCAGAATAGATTTACATCACCAACTGTAGTAAACGCTCCACCTGCTCCAGTTCCTTTAACATCAACACTATAAATATTCGTATAATACTCTTTTCGATTCTCATCATAAATATAATTGTTAGCACATTTTGCTGGCAATCTATCCAATTCATAATATCCGGTGCTATTCATACCGCAAACATCAAAAATATACTCCTTAAGATAAATATCAAAAGGTGTTTTCGTGATGGCTTCTATCATTAACCCAAGCACAACAAATCCTGAATTGTTATATTGAAATCTTTCTCCTCTAGGATACATCATGGGTTTATGAATAAATAAAGGTAATAAGTCAGCTGATGTACGGATCTTATAGTTTGGATAATCTCTCCAAAGCTCAGCATATTCATCCAAAATACTCTCATCAAAATAATCTGGAATACCAGAAGTATGAGTAAGTAATTGCTCTACTGTAATATTAGGGTCAATGTTATGTAAGTCAAAATCAAGTAACTTTCCTATGGTATCATTAAAAGATAACTTCTTTTTTTCAATTAATTGTAGAATTCCAACTGCTACAAAAACTTTTCCAGCAGAAGCAGTCGCAAATTTGGTATCTAATGTATTTGGTATTTTATTTGCTAAATCTGCATATCCGTAAGCTGCTTCAAACATTGTTTCACCATTTTTCTGAATAGATATGCAACCATTAAAATCTTTTTCAATTAAATTTTCTATATTCATTTTTTTCATCCTATCGTGAGTGATAATTATATGTAAAGTAGCATTACTTTTTCTCTTGTGAATTTGTTTGTAAAGTACCATTATTTTTTTTCTAGTAGATTTTGTTTGCAATTATCATTACTTTCTCTTAAGTAGATTTTGATTGTAATATATTGTTACATTATCTTTATATTTTTTTTGTATTACATTACATTATCTTCGGTGGATTTATAATATTCTGAATAAAACCATTTTTTAATTCTGTATTCGTATCTATCCAGTCTTGCATGCAGGTATATAACAATAATCTTCGGTAATTGATAAAATTATTAATTTCTCCATACCAGAAATTATCCAGATGATTTTCCTTTTCATATCCAGATATAAAATGGTCAAAGAAACGTTTTAATCTATCATTATCATATACTGGTGATATCATCCCACCTGTCTTATCAAACATCAAACCTTGTACCGGAGTTGTGATATCCTGAATAAAAAACTGGCAACCAGAACAATCAAAATCAATTAGTGTAAGATTTCCATCCCCATATAAGACATTTCTTTGATGATTATCATTATGTATAAACCCATAGTCATCTCTGCTTTTTGGTAATACATCAAGATAGCTTTCTATCTCTTTCCACGCTGATTTCACCGTTGGTTCCTTGCACCAATTGTGAAAGAACGAAATTTCATCTTTATAACTAAAGTTACTAACATCTACTTTATCCTGAAATGACTTTGTAACTTTATGAGATTTACCAATTATCTTACCCCAATCATGTACTAACTCATCTGTTAAGTCATCATTTTCTAGCGTTCTACCTGAAAAATAATTCATAACATAAGCTGTGTATATATGTTTGTTATCGTAACATGTTTCATAGATATTCCCATTTTGATTTAATATCGGATACGAGAGATTAATTCCATTTTCGCCTAAATAATTTGCAAATTTAACACGTGTCTCAAAGGATGTTAACTTGTCTTTCTCATGTTCAGGGAAGGCAAGTATTTTTATAACAATTTTTTCTTTATCTAACTCATAGCTATATAATATACCGTCAGAATCTTCACGACCCCCACCTATAAATACTAACTCTTTTTCCTTTATAGATAGTTTATTGCAAAGTTCAGTCAACGCTTTTGAAGTTACTGTTATCATAATTCCCTCCGCTCATCATATGATTTTGTAAATATTTTAGAGTAATCATTAATGCTGCCCTGTCAAACTTAATCCTTCTTAGTCATTCCATATTTTGATTCCTTATGATCTTTTCATTATTATCTTTTGCATATTATCTATACCTTATTATCATTTGCATATTATCTATTCCATTTTATCTTTTTCATTTTATCTTTTCCATGACGTTACTTATTGTAATCGTTGCTATTTTTCATAGAGGTTTATAGCCAGGTCTATTTTTAAATTTGTGTATATAAATTACACTAAGACAATAATTTCCTTTCTTATTTTATCATTATACCAATCTTTGGTAAACAATAATTTACATAATTATAAAATAAGAGATCAATGTCTAACACAAAAAGGTATATAAACCTGTTTTGTGTATTCGTTACATTAATCTCTTAACATCTCTTCACCCATTTTAACTCAATTACCTTTTATAAACTCAATCACTCATTAAATTAACTCAATCATTCACTATATTATCTCAATCACACTTTATATTATCTCAATCACTCACTATATTAACTCAACCACTCGTTTCTCACATTCAGCAATTCTTTTTATCACTTCACAATAAGGTTTTAAATTTGCTTTATCATTAAATAGATCAAAAGCTGAAAAATCTTGTGGTATTATCGTACCAAGCTCCATGCAATACCCAGTAATTTCATAATATATCTCAGCCAAATCATCTCTTCCATGATCTTTAAAGAATGGAACAGCATATTGTCTATCCAGATACTGTTTGTAGTTACACATAACATTTAGATATGGTTCAAAATTATCTTCCCAATGGTAAGTAAGAAGTGCATTCACAAAAGCTTCATGAGCTGCAAGTCCATTGAATTGCCCTACCACTAAATTTTCTTGTGTTATTAATTGTTTTATTACAGTTAGTGTTTCTCTTAGAATCTCTTCTTTTGTTGGTTTCTCTTGTTTTTCTTCAATAATAATGATATGTCCTAAACTTCCTTGATTAAATAATCCATTATGCCAATCCGATTTTCTAAAATAACCGGTATCATCTGGTGCTTCTTTGTGATCTTCTTCTTCGTACATAAATGGGTTATACCCAAGTAATACATCTCCGTTGTTATCATATCCTGAGATGATACAAGCATCCGCGCAGTTAATTACTCCTTCAAGGGTGATTACCGGAAAACCCCTATCGATGCTATCAATAATTAATTTTCTATCTGATTCGTAATTACTCCGTTTATGGCAGGTAGCTTTAAACCCAAGCATTTTAAAGGTATGTTCCCATTCTTGGGCTGATGGCATGGAAAATGATGTTCGAAACGCACTACCTGAAACAGCACAAACATAATCGTAATCAATCTTCTCTCCTAAGTAAGTTAAAGCAGAAACCACACTGTTTACAAATTCATTTTGTCTGCTTGTATCAGACCAATCTACTTTCATAAGTCCTGGTATTAAATTTCTTGTCATACTTAATCCTCCAGTAATATCAAAATATACTTTCATGGCTTGAAATCTCTGCCTTGTATCATTTTTTAAAATACTAGATGGAGAACATCCGAATAGTCTTTTAAATGCTCTTGAAAATGATTCCACATTTTCATATCCATGCAAAAAGGCAGCTTCGGTAATATTTATTTTATTATCTGCGATCTCATCTGCGGCACAGGACAATCTGCGGTATCTAATATATTCTCCGATGGAATAACCTGTTAAAGCGCTGAAAAGATTCTGAAACGATGATGGTGCATAATTTACAATTTGGCTTATGGATTCTAACGTAATTTCTTCCTGTAAATGTAACTCAATATAATCAATCGCTTTTTGTATTTTTGCTGCCCACATAGGAATCATCTCCTTAATAAATACTACCTTTGTAATAACAAAAAAATTTATTTCGCTATTAACTATTTACATACTACCAAATGGAATTAAGATTTACTTGACTTTTTCTATAAAAATTTGTCCATAATTTTCTTACCATAATGGTTAAATTGCTTGTATAAAATTTTACTTCGAGCGAAACCCAAACGATACGAAATAAAACTTTTTATAACAAGTCTTTTAGTCAATTTTATTATTCATTAAAATTTCTGGCAATTAGGGCAATAATATACAGAACCGCCAAGATATGCTTCTTTCACAATTATCTCACCACACCTAGTACAAGGTTTACCAAGCGTGTTTTTACTAACATGTGTTATATATCCACCGAAATTACCGTATAAGTCCTTCTCCGTATCCTTACCACCTTTCGCAATTACATCTGGGAATACCTTCTTTATAGCTTGGTACATATGTATGAAGTCTTCTTCCTTTAGCGTTTTCATTTTAGTCTTAGGATTAAGTTTTGCTTCCCAAAGAATTTCATGTAAAATACTATTATCAAGCCCTGGAATGCGATTCTTAGTTGCTAAAAAAGCCTTAGTAGACATTTCACGGAAATCCGTCATTTCAAATAAATTCATAAAAAATTCTAATGAAAAGTCGTCAGATAACAAAGACGGAAAATCATTTGAATAACCAACCGGATCACCTTTTTCGTCAATCTCAAATAAAAAAATAGGTCCTCCAAGTGAACTGCATAAAGAAAGAGCTGTACCGTCTTCAAATTCTAATAATAATTGATGCCTTTTAGGAAGTTTCGCATCCTTTGTATGATAGATTGCTGACATACTATTAAACATCAAAGTGCGATTGCCAATATATACAAATGTATATGTTCTTTTAGCAGCTGTGGATTTTATCTCCTGATTCAATAAAAGTGATTCATATTTTGTTGCAATCTCATTACTTTTAGAGTGTTCACAATAAGCCTCTGATGGGTTAAGGGCAAACCAAACAAATGTGTGTGGGTTTTGATTGACAACTACCTTAATAATTTTCTTATCCTTAATTGTTTCATTTAACTGATTTGAATAGACCATATTTTCTACTAAGCTCATATTTATTCTCCTGTTTTGTATATTCTGTTCTTAATTATAAATGATGTACTTTTATTAAATTTCTATTTTATTTGCGCTTTAAAATTCATTAAGTTAAACTATCTTCTATTTTTGATTATCTTATTTTCCTTATAGACTTAGGAAAAATAATTATTAAGTATAATATTGTTATTCCACAAAATACAAATACTGTATATATATTCTTTACTAACATTAAAATAGTTGGTGAAATTATAAAAATAATTAATGCTATTATGTTAATTATTTTTCCATTAAATCTCCTTGTTGTAAATGATTCAATGATTGATATTAATAAAAATACATAGAAACTGAAAGATCCCAATAAACCTAAAAGAATTACTTGATCTAATATATTTGAATTATCTAACTTAACAAGCAGAAACATACAAGTAAATAATGTCACAAATGTTATAACTGTATATGACATAGCTATAAATATGTTAAAAAAACCATTATTTTTAAACATATAAGAATATGTATAAATGACACTTTCAGTATATTTTTTACATATTGTATTTTGGTCGAACTTAAGTGCATTAAATTCGACCACTATATTTTCCTTCAATTCTTCTAATGACTCATTATTGTTTGTATCAGTATTCATGATTTCGTTTTTCAATTTTACTGAACATATAGATAACAAACTCATTATTTCATAATACAAATCTTCAGTACTTATAGTATTAAGCTCATGTTTTTTTATACTAATTAAGACATTTTGAAAGCTCTCTAAAGATTTATTTATTTCTTCACTTTCCTTTTTTTTATAGCTATTGATATTACTGTAAAAATGCTTAAATAAAAGAACTGTAATTAAAGATATTAATGCCAAATAGATGGCATCTATTCCGTTAATATTAAGTTCACTTATAATATCTTTAATAAAATTTAAAAATTCCATTTATATCTCCTTTGTATTTACAACTTTGTAAATATCCTGAAACTAGTTCACTATAAATAATAACAAATACTTTTCACTTACTAACTAGTTTATCCAGTTAGCCAACTACATCATTCAAACTAATCATTTAATAAATCATAATTGATATTACATAAAATGTCAATTTATACTATGTTTTCACTATCTTCGTTCTATTTAATTAGTTCCAGAACGTATTTATTTAGTATAACTATACCTTATTTATATCTAGCTTACATATATTAATATTTTTCATTTTCTTTTTATATGAAAACCTTTATTTGCATCTCTATCATCATATAATATTCATAGCTTTCCTTGCAACTTCTTTATCATCAAATTCTACACTATATCCATTGAATATCTGTACCTTCTCATGACCTTTTCCAGCAATTACTACCACATCATTTATCTCCGCCTGCCCTATTGCATACTGAATTGCTTTTTCTCTATCTTCAATCACAATATAATTATCAAGCTTGGTATTCATACCCTTTAATATATCTTCTATTATGTTCATAGGTTTCTCTGTTCTAGGATTATCAGAAGTTATAATCGTTAAATTTGACATTTCTTGAGATATCTTACCCATAATACTTCTCTTACTTTTATCCCTATCCCCACCGCAGCCATATACAGTGATAATTCTCTTATATGATGTATTTTTCTTAACCGCGGTTAAAAGATTTTCTAGTGCAGCAGGGGTGTGAGCATAGTCAACAATAACACTACATCTATTATTTTCACTAATTACATCATAACGACCTTCAACTTTAATGTCTTCACTAAGAATTTCTATAACTTCACCTATGTTCATTTCTTTTATAATACAGATAGCCAAAACTGCTAAATTGTTATAGATTGCAAATTCACTAGGAACATTAAGTTTAACTGGATATTCCTTACCTTGATATATAACGGTGAAACTTACACAAGTATTGGAATAAACAATTTCTTTTGCATAAATATCACAATCACTTACATTCTTAATTCCAAATCTTATAACACTACCCTTACACCTTTCTAATACCTGAAAAGCATAGGAATCATCCACATTCACAATTGCCTTATCTGTCATATCAAACAGCATCATTTTGGACGCTATATAGTCATCCATTGTTTTATGATCATCCAAATGTTCCGGTGAAATATTCATATAAACACCAATATCAAACTTACAGCCATCTACTCTATGGCTTTTTAGAGCCATGGATGATACTTCCATTAGTACGGTATCAACCTGCTCTTTCACAAATAAATCCATAAGTTTACCTAACTCAATACAGTCAGGAGTAGTTGCTGTTGTTGTTTTCATTTCAATTCGATGATTATTAATGTAGTTATCAATGGTTCCAATTAAACCAGTATTATGATTCATCTTTGT
This sequence comes from Anaerocolumna sp., assembly GCA_029239975.1. GTDB lineage: Bacteria > Bacillota > Clostridia > Lachnospirales > Lachnospiraceae > Anaerocolumna. Next base: position 23,371 of record JARBTX010000021.1, on the reverse strand, counting down.
AAATACATGTTTTGCTATAGTTGTTACAGAAGTCTTTCCGTTTGTTCCAGTTACACCAATCAAATCAAACTTTTCAGATGGGTTATGATATAAATTTCGAATGATATAAGGTAGGCTTTCTCTGGTATTGGCTACTGTAATAATCGTACATTCCATATATTTTGGAAGTTTAATTTCATTTGTTTTGTCAGCGTTGATAACAAATGCTGTTGCTCCCCTTTTACATGCTTCATTTATGAATTCATGTCCGTCGACTTTTCTACCGTTTAATGCGATATACATATCATTTGGTTCGATTAGATTTGAATTAATTATAACATCATTGATATATTCATTTACCCCATAAAACAATGTCTCGTGTTCAATTCCTTCAAGGAGTTCTGTAATTGGTGTTTCTTTGATTGTTTTTCTAATTTCAATTATCTTACTACCCATACTGCTATTCATTTTTTCTTCTGAAATACCGATCGTTACATCGTCTTCTAACTTATCATCTAATCTTCTATCCATACTTTCATCCCCTTAAAGTTTATCTTATTACATATTTAAAGTTTACATTTACCTATTAAAATAAGGGTATCAAAGGTTGAAATCAAGTTCGTGAATGAATTACGGATGTATATATTCATAACTTAATATAACGACTTTTGACACTCTAATCCTATTGATCTTTATACATTTACTAACTTTATTTTACAGAACATTCTTTGTAAATAAAACGCGCTTATTGCTATTTCTATTGCAAATAGTGCTGTGTATAGGAACATAGTAAAACCTGATTAATTTTCTAGTAGAGTCAGACAGTAGTTCATATTTAAGTTTTGTATTTAATATTTACACAGATATAATAAAAGCTATATTTTTACAACTATTTATGGTATTATTTAACATATTAGAAATGGATATTAAGAGAATTTATTTAGTGAGAGGACAAACAATTATGATATACCTTGTTCGTCATGGACAGACTAATTGGAATTTATTGAAAAAGTTCAACGGTAGTACAGATACTGATTTAAATCAAACAGGAATAGAGCAAGCTAAATCACAAGCCGAAAACTTGATGAATGTATGTTTTGATGTGTGTTTTTGCAGTCCACTAAAAAGAGCACGACAAAACTGTGAAATCATCTTTAAAGGAACGATTGTACTTGATGAAAGACTTTCAGAAATAAATTGTGGTGAGTTTGAGGGCAAAGAAGAAACAACAGAAACGATGCAATTGTTTTGGCAAGCAACTATGAACGGAGATAAGGGGACAGAAAACTTCAAAGACTTTATAAAACGAAATTGCGATTTTTGTAGTAAGATTTCAGAGCAATATAATGGTAAAAATATTTTAATCATAACTCACGCAGCAAATGCTCGAGTAATAAACTATTATTTCACGGGTAAGTCCAAGGAATATGATTTTAGTAAAGCTGTTGGCTCAAATGGTGTAATAATTCAATTTGAAAATTAAAATCAAATCTAGATTTGTTTATCTATTATTGGATAATAAAAATGTCACTAAGAGTTCAGTCTGACCATATTAGAGTTCTAATAAGGTCATTTTAAAAACATTTATTAACTTTTTCGCCCTTTAGGTTTACCAAATTTTATCTCATCCTGAATTATAGTAAAGAGATTCTGATAATCATCAATGTCTAAATTCCTAATTTGAAAATTATCACAGAGCATGTGGCATTTACGATACTCGGTTTCTTTATATGTAAATACATATTCGCTATTACAATTACAACAGTAAGGAGCTTTACACGTTTTACCGTTTAAAATAGAATTTCTAACATTTTTAGTATAATCTCCTAGTTTCTCAAAAACAGAAGGATTTTTTATTCGGAGATGAATGTGCATGGATCCTGAAGTACTTTCATTAACGTTTATAATCATCGCTTCCTTACTCTTTTTGATGAATAAATTTATTCGATACATTTCATTGGCACAAGATTTGATTTTATAGCTAAGCTTATTATCAACAAAGTATTTTACCATAGCTTTCATAAACCTTTTATCTGAATCTTTATTCAAAAAGATACCTATATCTTCAACTGGTATATCCACATATTCAACTGCCATTATTTCACTCCTTTTTTTTATGAATTCTATAATCGTTACTTTTATTTTACTCCGTCTAGTAATACTTTTATTATTTGTAACAATATTATTCGTAACACTGTTATTTGTAACATTGTTATTTGTAACATTGTTATTTGTAACACTGTTATTTGTAACACTATTATTTGTAACACTATTATTTGTATCACTAAAATTGTATCACTATTATTTTTTGTATTAGAGTTTATTTATACTGCCTTATAGTTAATACCTGCTTTTCTTGCTTGTGCACACAAATTCTGCCTTTGAACCTTATAAGTAGTTCCATCTTTCATAAAGATTGACCCTAATTGTCTAAATTCAAAGCTTACATTCTTATTCATACACTGCTCTCTAATATCTAACACCCAATCGTAAGAAAGTGGTCTTACATTACTCCCTGATTCACCACCAACAACCACACATTCTACACTTTCATCTAAGTATTCTGCAATGTCAATACGTTCAAGCATAGGTTGAATGGTAATCATTTTATGTTTTATTGGAAGCTCTTTAAATATAGAAAGTCTTTCCTTTGCCCGTAATGTATTCTCAATGGTGGAACAAATCGTAACATTATCATATCCATCCAGATAATCATCCGGCAAACCAATTTCAAACCGTTCAATTCGTTTTGTTAGAAATAAAAAATGTAAATCATTTCTTAGTTTCATCATTTCCCATGCTTCTTTTCTCCATGAATCTGCTTCTTCTATAAAAAAATCACTATTAAAACATACAAAAACCATTTGACCACTTTTTATTTTATAGTTACCCTTTTTGTCTTTCTCAATCGGTTTATAAAATTCATCAGTTTTATAAATGATATCTGTATTAATACCTTTTCTAGCATTTGCCCTATGTATATAACAATTAGCGCAACCTTCACTTTTCTTATGACAACCACGCCATGGATTCCAAACTGCCATAAAAGTCCTCCTTATTGTATAACAAACCAAATGGTATATTATAAACTGAATGAATTATTTCTGGTTGTTTTCCTATCTAATCTTGATTTATTATCGAATGCAAAAAGATATTCGTGGTACTCTTTATTATCAAAGTTATTCTTTAATTTCATTGTTGCATCTTCATAGGAAAGTCCTTTTCTTTGCATAAATGTATCACATGGGTAGTTCTTACATTCAGAACAATCTTGTAACCCTTTTTCTAATACACAAACACGAACTGGGCAACCATCATCAATTCTTTTTGCATCTTTTTTCATACATAAACATCCATCACAATAGATTTGATCTGGAGTTGTCTCTATATCATAATACTTTTTCCAAAGTCTTGATAATTCATCTCGCTTATCATTCTTTTTTATGTTTGGTGCATATGCCATGCATTCGTCACAACAATATCCACACATGGTTAATTTTCTGTTTGGTTTTTTCTTAATCTCTAACATGTTTTTAATATCATTAATAAAAGTTCTATCATTTAAATCAAGCATAATCCATTTTCCATCATGGTAAGTATGGGTTTCCTCATAGATTTTTATAATTTCTTCATGAAAAAGAGTTGGTTTTGATTCAAATAGTTCTCTTTCTTCTTTACCATATATAATCCAGATCCCTAATTCACCATTTCTAATATAAAAGGTACATAATGTCTTTTTACTCTTCTGAAATCTTAAAAGGTAAATACCGTATTTACCACCCATATCCCAGTAACATTCAACGTTATAATTATCACGAATAAAATAATATAACTCTTCATAAAGCTCAAAAGAATCTTCCTTTAGTATTACTTTTAACTCTTCCTTGGCTGGTTCTTGAATCATAGATTTATCTCCTTCTAATTTTTTCATTATGATGAAATAGATACGTACCATAATCACTGATTTAATTCCATGATAGATAGATATGTAAATAATTTTTATGTATGGTTAAAAATCTCCCGTAAATATTCATACGATTTAACCATCTGTTCATATATTTGCTTCACTCTTTCATATTCCGCACCATGAAGGTAAAAATGCCAAAACATAAAACTTACCAGAACTGTTTGTTTTGCATTTTGGGTTAAGACATCAACCACTCTGATTTCGTTTCCTGATATGAATGAATATTTTTCACAATAATGTTCCAGTAATATTGTATCATCCAGATTCATTCCATCTGAATTACCCCGACTTACAAAAAAGGATATATCGTCGGTACCAATCCCTATGCCTACGTTTTGCCAATCACATAAGATAAGTCGTCCATCTTCCTTATCATACAAAATATTATTCAAATGAAAGTCTCCATGCAACAAACATTCTGGCAATTTAGCATCAATATTTATAATCTTATCAAAATCACGATAAATAGACTCTAAACATGCTGTATCAAATGACTTTTGATATTCACTTAGTAACTTACTCCACGCTTCGTAATAATATTTTGGATCTTCCCGATTCTCTTGCTGCTTGTCCTTCCTTTGCTCAGGTAGAAAAGATTTTGGTAACATATGAACATTGATAATAAGATCTAAAACTTTCTCTTGTAGTTCTTGATCCCAATCCTTCACTTTAATTTATTCATATTCTTTCATAAGGATTAGAGCATAATCATCATTCTTATATATATGTAAAATCTTTGGTATAAATGGAATTTGCATATCTTGTACTCTATTGTATAAATCCCATTCATTCATGAAAGTTTGACACTGATGTGAATCTGCTGATTTTAAATCAATTAGTTTAAGAATCATCATTTTGTCTTCGCTAACTAATTCATAAACTTCTGAACCACTTGCACCAACTGTAATTGGTGTTATTTTTAGATTCTTTTCAGTGATACCAATTTGTTCAATTAATTCTTTTATTGTTTCATACATCATAAGCAATCCCCTGATTTAGATTTCGTTTACTTTTTGTTGCTGTATATTTAATACTATATTTTAATCGCCCAACGTAATTTCAATTTTATCAATAATATCTTTCGCTGTGGTAATACCTTCCATATCTGTAAATAATTCTCCATTACTTCCGTCTGCACTACTGTGCCCAACTAATTCTAATTCATAATGGTTCGTTTCAAGATCACTGTTATTTACTTTAGCAGAATAAATAAGTGCAGGTTGACCGCTTCCATTATTACCACCTGAGTAATTAGATTCCCCTAATTTTGCATCTCTTGGATAAAACTCATTAAAATCGGTAGACATATTTACTTCTGCCAAAATAACATATTCATCATTGTTTGAATCAAAAGTTGTATGTATTAATGAATTTCCTTTAGGAGTAGCGGATGAGACCATATCTAAATTGGTATCATTGCCTTTTTTATGAGTCCAATATGGAAGCGCTTCTTTGCGTACAATTTCACCTGGCTTTGAAGCACCCCATTTTTGTTCCACTATTTTTTCTGTTGCATAAAGAGTTTTGATATAGTTCCCACTTGTATCTTCTACCCATATCGCAACCTGTGGTGGCGTTTTAATGTGAATCAATGAATTCACTTTAAATTTATGTAGATATTGTTGTCCTTTTGAGATATTGATACTAATATTTTTACCATTCACATTTTTGTTTAAATTAATAATGGTATCATTTTCTGCTTTCATAAAATACATGGCTGTTAAACCTATTGCTAAAACAATAACGCTAAAAATTGATATAACATTCCATCGTTTCATTATCCTACCCCCTAATATAATTATCCTTATCATATAAATCTGTTAAAAGTCTCTTTAAATTTAACTTCATCAATTAACACTAATTCATAATCAAACTAAAACAAGTCATGTACTAACTAAAACAAGTCATAAACAAGCTTCTGCTTCGTATCACTCTTTAACAGGTAACATTATCTCAAATATAACCACTGCTCCTGACCCATTCGGCTTATTACGAATCACTATATGCCCATTGTATTTTTCTGCAACACAGTTTGCAAAATACAATCCTAGTCCGTAATGTTCACCACTGCGTTCCATTCTTTCTGTGAAAAATTGATTTTTCCCATACTTTAGAGCTTCTTTTGTAAAACCTTTTCCAAAGTCTTCTATTGTAACGGTGAAATTATGTTCTTTATATTCAAAAGAAAGTTTAATTTGTTTATTCGTATTAGTGTGTTCAATGGCATTTTTAACAAGATTTAAAACTGCTCTTTCAATTAAATCCTTATTAGCACTAACTTCCATTTCAAGATTTTTGTTGTTCGTTATAAGTTCTATATCAAAATTTTTACCAAGGTTTTTACTTTCTGTAATAATATCTGTAACCATTGATGATAAATTTAAGTTCTCTTCACATTCATTTATTAATTTATTATTGGTTTCATCGATTAATAACCTAATATATCGTTCGATTTTGTCAGAATTATTATTGATACTATCCGCTAGTTGATAAATATCATCCATTTTATTCTCTTCTTTAATTAGTTCTGCATTTCCCTTTATAATAGTAAGAGGTGTTTTTATATCATGTGCTATCGCTGATATGTTTGATTTCCTTTTTTGCTCTGTTTCCCATTCCATACGTAAAGAGTTTGATAATGCAGCTTTCATATTAAAAAGAGATAATAAAATATCGTCCAATTCTTTTATCTTTGAGTATCTACGTTCAAGAATTAACTCTTTCTCTTGAATCAATTCTATCTCGTTTAATAAGGGTTCTAATTCTTTTTTTAATTTTTTTCCAAATTGTAATGCACTATGCACAACGATTAATGTAAATATAAAAATAAAAGAAATCAGGATCCATAATTCAAGTTTTGGTATTATTTTATTTAAAGATTTTGATGAAAAATGAGCAGAAACATCATAATTTACAACAAGATATTCCTTATCCCGCTCGATCAGAAAAAAGTGTCTGCTAGTATCATTACCTTTCAAAAAATCTTTTGCTGAAGTGATTATACTTTCCTTAAAATTACCAGATATATAATTACCTTCTAGGTCAAATAATCCATACTTACAGGTATGTGGTATATGAGTTTCATCAAAAGGTTTGCTATCTGCTAATACTTTTTTATTCTGTTCTAAATAATGTTCGGAATAATTAGCAGGCAAAATGATTTTACTATTCACTCCTAAATTAAAAAGTACTACATATAGAATAATCTCTATTAAAATAAAAACTGATATGTTAATCATTCGCCCTAGAAAAAACCAAAATAATGTATTTGGCTTAAGTTTTTTTAATTCCATTTGTACCCTATCCCCCATACTGTTTCAATGGGATTTTCACCACATAATTTTAATTTTGCTCTTATATTTTTAATGTGCTCTCTAATGGCACTGGTATCACTTTCAGAATCATATCCGAATACTTTCTCAATGATATGTTCAAGAGAAAATACTTGTCCTTTGTTTTTCACTAAAAATTCGCATATTTCATATTCGCTTTTGGTTAATTTAATATGGTCGTTGTTAAAATAAAGAATTTTCTCAGATACATCAAACATAAATTGATCTATTAATATTCTTGTATGATATTCTCTTTTTTCACGTCTGATATGAGCATTTACCCTAGCTCTTAATTCAAATAAGCTAAATGGTTTCTTTATGTAATCATCTGCTCCAATGGTAAAACCTGTTATAACATCAGTATCCATGGTTTTTGCGGTGATGAAAATGATAGGACAATCCACATTAGTTCGTATTTCTTTACAAAATGTAAAACCATCCGTTTCTGGCATCATAACATCAAGAAGAATCAAATCATATATAGAAAGACTTATCTTTCTAACTTCAAGAGTACTATTTATAACATCTACAACATGGTGGTCATTTTCCAGAGCTTTTTTGATTACCTTAAGTATTTCCATATCATCATCCACTGCAAGAATTCTTGCCATTACTCTACCTACCTTTCAAAAACAAGTATACCTAAAAATCCATATTTTGTCTAAACATTTATGAATATTATTCTTCTTTATGAACTGCTCCTTGCCAACGCTTGCTAAAAGCAATAAAAATTGCAAATAGAATTAAGTTCATAATACCAACCACTAAGATTCCTGAATTTAAATCATGTTCTATACTGTCAAATAGTTTTATATCGGTATTCTTATAAAAGAAATAGGTTCCTATTCGAACACCATATCCAAAAGGTATGTATTTCCATATTACATCACCTAAACTGAGATAAAGAAGCGGACTCATTAAGGTTCCTACAATACCAAAACCTAATGAAAGTCCATTTCCAGATGTAAAACAGAGGATATATTGCAGGATATATAAGGTGACATTCGTACCTGTTAAAAGAATTGCAGATTTAAAATAGAACCCAATCGGTAACGTAATAAACCCCATACACCTAAAAATGAACCCAAATCCCATAACCGTCATAATACATGAAAGGAATCCATAAAGGCAGATGGTTATTAAGACTCCCAAATGTGCTATAGCTTTTGAATAGGGTGCAGTCAAAATGCTTTGAAAATTACCAGCTTTTAATTCCTGCTCATACACCATTGTTATTGCAAATGAAATCATCAGTGGAAATGCCATTGCTACTGCTTGTATAAATAGAAAAACTTTTTCAGTCTCACTCCAAGTTGAATAGGAATAATACCCGCAAAAGACTACGATTGCAATGATGGGAACCAGCAAGTGTAATAAGGTTATCTTTGAATATAAAAATTTATACGTATTTGCTTTTATGTTATACAATAAGTTCTTCATCTTACATCTCCTGCTTTTCAAAGATTTTAGCTGTTATTATATTTAATACTACATATAAAACAACTGTAATAAGAATACCTGGTATGATAACTTGGTTACTACTAAGAGGATTGTCGTTTGACATTAGTAATCCATTTGGTAACACTTTGATTACTGGACACATAAGCCTTGCTGGTATGGAAAATGGTACCCACCAATAACTTTCAACAGCACAGATACAAGCAATCATTAAATTACAAACTAAACTAATGAGTATGGATACAAACATATTTAACTTTAAGGTTATTAACATAAAAAGCGGGATCTGCCATGCAAAGGTTAAAAACAAGAGTAAACTAGCCAATAAATTATTAACAACAGTAATTTGTTTAACAAAAATAAAACCTGCGAACATTGTAATCACAAAAAACAAAAGACATGTGACAAGTAAATAAATTGTCCCTATAGCTATTTTCGCATACCATAACTTCTTTTTATTTTGTACTATTCCAAATAAGCCGTGATAATTATATTTCTTTTCTTTTTTCATTATGGAAGCAGATATATATGTAAAAGTAAAAGGTAAAAATAAAACATTCCACCAATTATAAGAAGCCGTTTGTACATATCCTGCCCCCATAAGTAAAAATGATATGATAACTACTACCATAGGAACAAGCCATATTATCTTTTGATTAAAACTATTCTTTTGCTTTAAAAATTCAGCTTTTATATAATTAACCATGGATTACACCTTCTTTTCTCACAATGTCCATAAACAAGGCTTCTAGGTTTTCTGATTTGTTAATTTCTTTTTGATACAAAAGCTTACCATTTACCATAATTCCAATATAATCTGCTATCTGCTCAATTTCTGATAATATATGGCTCGATATTATTACAGTAATACCTTTTTTCGGAAATGACCGAATGAGTTCTCTCAAATCATTGATTCCAATAGGGTCTAAACCATTGGTTGGTTCATCTAGAATTAATAGTTTCGGGTTATTTAAAAGAGCAATAGCAATTCCAAGGCGTTGCTTCATTCCCATGGAAAAATTGCCAGCACGCTTTTTCCCTGTATTGGTAAGACAGGCTATTTCGAGAACTTCATCTATTCTGCTATCTGGTAAACCATACATAAGAGTTCGTACTTTAAGATTTTCCTTAGCAGTTAAGTTCTCATAGATTGGCGCATTTTCAATTAAGGAACCAATAAAAGCTAGATCTTTTCGTTCTAATTGATTACCGTCAAAAAGTATCTCTCCTTCCGTCGGTTTCATCATTCCAGTTATCATTTTTAATAATGTTGATTTCCCAGCACCATTTGGACCAAGCAAACCATATATGGAATTTCTCGGTACCTTAATTGATATACTGTTGTTCGCTTTTTGTTTCTTAAATTCTTTACACAACTCGTTTGTTTCTAATAAATAATTCATACTGAAATCTCCTTTTTATTTTTATAAGGTAGGCAATTGCGAATTTTTCGAGTTTATCAAATAGACTTTATAATATAAGTATTTTTTAACTTAAGTTACCCTAAGGGGCAAGATTAAGTTATAATCACTTATTTATTGTATAATCATTATAGATATATTTGATATCTGGCTCGCAATTACATATAGGTATCTTATAAGATGATCTAAGTATAGAAAGTAATTATAAGGATTTTATAAGGATATGATTATTATTTATTAGGTTGATAAAGTTCTGTTTAAATTGATATAATAGAGTCTCCAAAGTCGGAATTTAGATTTCCTTGAATATCATTTTTTATGTTCATTTGGCTACCATTCCTTCAATTGGTATATATATCTAATTGAGCCACACAAATAGAACTTATTCTCATAAAATTAGTTTAAGTCAGTGTCTCAAACACTATATAAGCAACCTCTTTCAGTCGTACTACACCAAGTTGATATACAAAAGATGATATACAAAAGACGATATAAAATCCCATACCACTTTTCGATATGGGATTTATACTAACTTAATATTTTGTTTTCTAGATGAAACTATTGTCTGGATGAAACTTATTATCAGTATCTAACTATTATCTGTATGGAACTTATTATCTGGATGTAACTTATTATCTGGATGAAACTTATTATCTGAATGTAACTAGCTATCTGTATGAAACTTATCCATCAAATCTTACTAACCATTTTAATATTCTATCTACAGCTTCTTTATATCTTTGCCCTACAAGAAGTCCCGTATGAGTTGTTCCCCATAATCCCGTATATTCACCCTTTACATGGTTTGCCGTTGCTCTGCCTCTATAATCATCTTCTTCACTATTTATTGCACTAATAGTCAGACTCGGACAAGTCATGGAACTATTATCAATAGAAACTCCTCCATCCGTTTCAAATCCACGAATCATATGAAATGCATGGGATGACTCCATAGAAAGATATTTTATCTGAAAAGCAATATCATTCTCTGATTCATCGATGCTAAAGATTTCATCACGTTTTGGAGCTGGGACTACATTATTGCCTAAAGAGATGTCTTCTACATCTTTGTAAGGTGCTATCTTGTACACTTCCTTACTTATGGATGTATCAACTAGTATTAAACCAGATAATTTTATGGTTTCTGCTATCTTTTGACTTAGGATACCACCCATGCTAAAACCAATGAGTATTGGTGCCTCTTTACATTCTTTGTTCACTACTCTAATAGATTCAATAATATCATCCAAATAATCTTCAAAGGTAACTCGAGTTAAGTCAACCACCCTGCTTCTATAATGTCCACGCATGTTCATTGCATAACACTTCCACCCTTCTTTAACAAAGTGTGGTATATATTTACTCCACATCCAGCTTCCAGTGTAAGCTCCATGCACAAAAAGCAATGGTGGTCTTTTCTCAGTTTGCTCTTTTAATTTTCCACTTTCATATATCTCTAAAAATAAATCATTCTCTCCTATGTACGTTTCAATATGCTCTGGTAGTAATTTTGTGTAATCAATCATATTATTATCCTCCATTATGCATTTAGTTTGATATCAAACTATTATATCAAAAAATAAATTATAGATTTGAATAAATCTTATTTAAAATTCTTAATAATACCTCCTTTTCATTTTCTGAAACTTCTAAGTAAAAAGCACCTAAAAGTTTTTCGGATATTGCTTCGAATATGGGTTTTAATTCATTACCCTTATCTGTCAGCTCTACATATACGACTCTGGTATCTTCTGTATCTCTTATTTTAGTTACGTATCCTAGTTTCACTAATTTGTCAATAAGAGCTGTTACGGTAGATTTATCTTTACCAATCTTTTCTGCAATCTCTGCCATAGTCATTCTTGGTTTATTATATAAAGCATTGATGATGTCTCCATGGGAAGTTACAATACCTTCTATTCCATTTTGCTCCATCTCGGTTATAATAAGCCGGTTTATTTTTTCTCTAATTTTTGATATAAGTGATATCACGTCATTCGTTTTCATGACAGTATTATACTTTGATATCAAACTATTGTCAATATGATTAGGAAATAATTAGTAAATTTTAGAATTAAGCTTTTCGATGCTTTAAATCTATTATTCTATATCTTTTTCTGTAGTTTCGCCTTATTTTGCGTCCATTCTACAGTTGTATGATGAATTTTCTACTATCGTGTCACATTTTCACTACATATGTAGAATAGTTGTGTTACACGTGTAGAACTCAATAAAATACCATGTTTTAGAGACGAATACCATCTTATCTCAATTAATAATGAATGAGAATTTCTATAAAGTTCAAAATAATTATAAATAGGATATTTAGGAAAATATGGATGGAACAATCTAGATTTTTCATGTATAATTAAGTCAAGTATTTGTAAAGAAATAAAGAATGGGTTATGAAATCAAGAATGGATTATGAGAACAAGAATGGGTTACGAAATCAAGAATGGATTATGAGAACAAGAATGGGTTACGAAATCAAGAAAATATGAAACTATCATTAAAAAAGAAACCAAGACTGAATTAGAAAAACAAGAATTAATGATATAAGATAACATTTTCACTTAACATAAAAAGGAGAGGTATTATGGAGTTTTGGCAATTGATTACTGCAGTAATAGTCGGCTTAATTTCTATTGTATTATTCGTTTATTCTTATTATACATCGAAAGAAAAAGGTCCACTACTATCGAACACCTATCTATTTGCTTCGGCAGAAGAACATAAAAAAAGTAATAAGTCAGCTGAATACCATCTAGTTACAATCGTGTTTCGAATCTTAGGTATAGTGTTTTTATTATTAACGACTCAAATCCTAACATCCTGGTCGTGGTTAAAATATATTATTGGTATTGTAATTGTAATAGTAATTGTTTATGCTATCAAGGAATCAATAAAAACAGAGATAAAACACAAGTAAGAGTTTCAAAGTTTAAAGCATAAACTGTAATGTTTTTCAAATTTGCAGTCGGTTACAGATATATTGGTATAGATCGGGGGAAGAAAATATCTATGAAATTTATTTATTGCCCTATATGTGGTAGAAAACTAAGTGAAAAAAATATTGGTGATGAAGGCTTGATAAAGTATTGCAATGCTTGTAATAGACCTTATTTTGATAGCCCTTCAAGTTGTGTTGAAGTATTGGTTATTAATGAATATAATCAAATATTATTATTAAAACAAAATTACATTTCCAAAACACATTGGGGAATAGTGTCTGGATATGTAAATAATGGAGAGACATTAGAGGAAGCGGCAATAAGAGAGATTTTAGGAGAAACAGGTCAACAAGTTGAAAAAACTCAATATGTTGAAAGTTATTATTTTAAACCAAATGAATTAATAATGGCTGGTTTTATTGCTTTTGTTAAGGCAAAACCCTTTAATGATTCAAATGAAGTTGATGATATTATGTGGTGCGAAATTAATGAGGTTAATAAATATATTGCAAGAGATAACAATATGTCTGGTATACATTTTGATAATTCAATGCGGTTACTAAACTTAGGAACTTATTTGTGAACTTCTGCATTTTTGATATCTTTCAATATACCACTTGCAATTTGACTAGCTAGAAATTTATTGGTATTATTTACATAAAGTAATGATGAACAAATAATTTATATTATCTATAATTGATGAATTATGGTATAAAACATTTCAATAATATATAATTTGCTTTTATAATTGTATTTAAAACCTCGTGTTCAAGGGAGATCGTAAAATGTCTATAATAGGTATTGATTTAGGTACTACTAACAGCCTTGTTTCATTCTGGAAAAATGATGGACCAGTAATAATTCCAAACGTTCTTGGCTCAAACTTAACACCATCTGTCGTTGGGATTGATGATAATGGCGAGATATTAATAGGGGAAGTTGCCAAAGAGCGTCTTATTACACATCCGAACCTAACCGCTGCATCATTTAAACGATATATGGGTACAGAAAAGGTATTTGACTTAGGCAAATATTCATTTAGCCCACAAGAGTTATCAGCTTTTGTGTTAAAATCATTGAAAGCTGATGCTGAAGCTTATTTAGGATATGAAGTACAGGAAGCAGTTATAAGTGTTCCTGCTTATTTTAATGATTCTCAGCGTAAGGCAACAAAACAAGCTGCTGAATTGGCAGGTTTAAAAGTTGAACGGTTGATAAATGAGCCAACTGCTGCTGCGATCGCTTATGGAATAAATCAGAAGGATACTGATACTAAATTTCTTGTATTTGACCTGGGTGGTGGAACCTTTGATGTTTCTATATTAGAGTTATTTGATGGAATAATGGAAGTTAACTCGATTGCAGGTGATAATTACTTAGGTGGTGAAGATTTTACCGATGTTCTTAAGTGGTATTTTATTGAACATGAAGGATTTGATATCAAATCTCTGTCCAGTAATGAGCTTTCCTTGATATACAAACAGGCCGAATTGTGCAAACGTGATTTGAGTGATAAAGGAATAGGCAAGATGAACTTATTTAAGGATAATAAGTTGTATGAATTAAAAATAGAACGAAATGATTTTGAAAGTTTAAATAATCAACTCTTACTTCGTCTGCGTACACCAGTGGAACGTGCTTTAAGAGATGCAGGTATTTTGGCCAAAGAACTTGATGCAGTCATCCTGATTGGCGGAGCAACTCGTATGCCAGTAGTTAAATCACTTGTTGGGAAAATGTTTAAAAAGTTACCTTTTACAAATATTAATCCAGATGAAGCGGTGGCTTTAGGTGCAGCAATCCAGGCAGCTCTTAAGGAAAGAAATAAAGCTTTGAATGAAATTGTACTTACAGATGTATGCCCATATACGCTAGGAACGTCAGTTGCGCAGTATGTAGGTAACAATCACTATGAGGGGGGACATTTTTTACCTATCATAGAACGTAATACACCTATTCCAGTCAGCAAAGTTGAACGCCTGGAAACTATAAGAGATTATCAAGATAGAATTACTGTGGAAATTTATCAAGGAGAAAACCGCCACGTTAAAAATAACGTCAAGCTAGGTGAACTTAATATTGAAATTCCTGAAGCAAGAGCAGGGGTAGAAAAAATTGATATCAGATATACATACGATATCAATGGAATACTGGAAGTTGAAGTTATAACAATAAATACAGGAGCAAGAAAAAGAGTTATTATAGAAAAAAGCCCCGGTACAATGACAAAAAAAGAGATTGAAGAAAGACTTAAAGTACTAAATGATATAAAAATACATCCACGCGAGCGAACAGAATACAGACTTCTTCTAGCCAAAGGCGAAAGACTATATGCAGAATCATTAGGTGAGAAAAGGAATGAGATAGCATTATTACTTCATAAATTTGAATATATCTTAAATCTCCAAAATGATAAGGATATAAAGAAAACTGCAAGAGAGTTATCAAAAGCATTTGATATTTTAGAAGAAAGGTTTGATTACGAATGAACATTTGGACTATTTTAGATATTGAGCCCACAAATGATATTACTGTTATAAAAAAAGCATACGCCAAAAAACTTAAAATAACGCAACCAGAAGATAATCCTGAAGGATTCCAACTATTACGCGAGGCCTATGATTGTGCGTTAAAACATTCAAAAAGGAAAGTAGACCAAAATACAAGTGATTATTTAGACTTATTTCCTAAAACACCTGTAGAATTAAAATCCATCCAAACTGATAACAGAGTGGAATTGGATACGGATGTCAATATGGAAACAAGTAATAACATTGAACATATTGTTGAAGACTTTATAAATAATGTAGGTGATTTATATGATAATTTCTTTGCTCGTTTACAAGTAGAAAATTGGGAATTGCTTTTAAATACAAAATTAAATCAAGACATAATATTGGATATCGATATGAAACAGGCATCCAGTGATGTTATGCTTAGTTTCTTAATGGATCATCAATATCTACCACGATGCATTTGGAGATTACTTGATAAGATTTTTAATTGGAGACAGCAAACAGATTATCTATATAAGAAATACCCTAAAAATTTTATTAATTATATTATCATGCAAATCGATGAACCAGAAATATTTCATTACTGCTATTTCAATGAATACGATAATTTTGATTTTGATAAATTTTTAGAATGCAAAGAAAAAGCCTATTATGCGCTGTTAAATAAAGAATATAGTGTAATGGCGGATTGTATTAAGCCTGCATATGAAATGTGTCCCGATGATCCTGATTTATTAAGAATGCTTGCTGAATTTCATCTTTTGTCAAAAGATAATAAAGAGGCACTAAATACAATTAATCGTGCAATATACCCACATCCAGATTTTGTCGTGGGATTATTGTGCCGTGCAAAAATATATATAGAAATGAAAAAAATAGAATTAGCAATTAAGGATTGTAAAGATGTACTTTCACAAAACCCAGACAACATAGAAGCTTTTATTCTAATAGCTGAATCTTATTTCAAATCTGGGAACATTATCAAAGCTAAAAAGCTGATTAAGCAATTATATAATCCTATAATACCTGATAATAGACTTCGCGAATGTCAATCTAAATTCAATGATAAAATTATGTACAAATTTAAATGGATATTATATGAGTGTGCAATAATCTTTCCTATACTATTTACAATTGAGGTAATTTTTAACGTTAACATATTTAGGTTATATAACTCACTAAATATACTTATATTGGATGTCTCATTGTATATTCTATTAAGAATTCTATGGTTATTATACTCAATAGGTAAAATCGGCCATAAGTATAAATATATTAATGATGAACATATTACTTCATAAAGTGTACACCTAAACCACAGGAAGAATGAGAATGTCATCGTATGAATCTCCATTCTCATTCTTCTTAAGTCTCTGTTCGGCTGCGTTGGAATTTGTTCTAGATGCAGAATAACCAAAAAGATACCTTAAAATAACTTCCTTTTTTATAGATAGAATACTGTTCTATATAAACTAAATTAAAATAGATTTGATTATAATAATTATTCTAAATTAATAACTACTATTTCTTCATCACATAACTCAGCTTCTACTCTCGTTGCCTCATAAATCTTCTTATTATCATCTTTCGGAATCCAAATTAAGAATATCATGCTAATAAAAGTCATAAAGCCTAAAAGTAAAGCTACAATTCGGTAAGGCAGTATTAAACCGAGTAAACCTGCTAATAGTTGAAACAAAATACCACCAATAGCAAAAATCACACCAAACAAAGCGTTTATTCTTGCTCTCATCTCTTGTGGCAAGTAAGATTGAACTGCAGTAGCACGTATGGTTGCACTTTGTGAACCTAAAGCGCCACATAAAAAGCGGTTTAATAACATAGCAGGATAAGGCATAAAAAGTAAAAATGTGTCCATTAAATCATATACCGTATAAACTATTTTAGTAAATCCATAGCGTTTATTTACTGGAATCTCTTTTTTATATTGTAGTAGTCCACCAAAGATTCGTCCAACGGTTTCACTACTCTTTAAAAATCCTAACATCGTTACACTAAGCCAAGCTTGTGTTTGATAAAAAGCTTGAGTAACAACAGAGATACCAAAGGAAGCTCCACTAGTTATACTCATATAAGTATAAATATTTCGAATTCCTTTTTCTTTCTTTAGGAAAGTAAAGCCTTGTATAATATCCTCTTTATACATTTTCCAGGTTATTTTGTCTAGTGCTTCACCTTTACTCTCCGTAATCAAAGTTTCAAGTGCTACATCAATAAGCCCAATAAAAGCTACCAAAATAAATATATAGCCAATATTAATTGTTTGATAAAGAAATGTCGCTAATGGTGCCATGACAATTGTTACAGTTGGATATATGGTTCCACTAACAGCATAACCTTTTTGTTCAAAACCAATTGGTATTAAATCAGGATACCAAGCATCGTAAGCAAGGCGATAAAAAACGGAAATAGTTCCAATGATCAAAGTAAATACAACATACAACAAGTATATGAATTTATGGTGTAACACAAAGATACCAACAACTAAAAATAACAATGCCATTAAAGCATCCAATCCAACAATCCACTTTTTCTTTGTTCCTCTATCTATAATTGGTGCTATTAAAATTGGCAATATGATATCCGGTAACATGCCACATATCATGATTAAGGATGCCATAAAAGTTGATTTTGTCTGTTCAAAAACCATAAGACTAATTGGTAGATTCATCGCTTCACCACCAATTGCTGATAAAACAGTAGATACTGTAATTAAACTAAAGTTTTTTGTCCATAATCCATTCTTTTTCATTGATTCACCTGCTTCGTAATTTTGTTATCATTATACAAAATTAACCAAATAAGTAGCAAGTATATAAATGTGAGAAATTAACCAGTATTTTGCCTACTTAAAGCTTAAGATTTATCAAAGTATAGGAAATTACTCATACAGTTCTAATGCTTTTTTATATTGACGTTGTTCACAATAAGCTTCTTTTAGAATATCTTGATAAAACAGAATATACCCATTATGTCTATGTTTCTTTAAACAATCCATTAATTCTTCTAATAAAACTATAAACTTCGGATTACCTAAGAAATCTGTCTCACATTCAAAAATAGTCTCTTCTAACATTAACTTTTCCACTTGAAACGCATCTGGCTGTTCTTGCTTTTGAACCCATAACTTCATTTGTTCTATGTATTTTTCTGCTCCTAAAGCATTCCCGCTTCGGATGCGTGTTAGTGCTTTCTTATGATTAAGAAGAAAACTATCCGTCCAATCAACCATATCAAAATATTCAAGCGCTAAATCATACTTTTTATTCGACAAATACGTTGCACCAATATTATAATAAATACCACCAAGTTGATCATTCCAATATGTATTCTGGAGCAAATGTATAGTTCGTTTATAATAAGGTAACATTAAGTCTTCTATATTCAAGCACGCGTATACATCTCCTATTAATCCATAACACTGAGCAAGATTATGAGTATTTCCTTCTTCCAGTGCAAGAGCAATACACTTATCAGAATATTCATGAACTTTATCGTACTGACCATTTAACCAGTAACCGAGCATTAGATTAATAAGACTATAACTCGTGTATAATGTATTAAAAGCTTGATGATACTCTTTTAATATTTTATCTTCTCTTCCTTTTTCCAATGGTAAAAACATAGAATAATACGCTTTTTGTTGATCATTCATTAAATGAATGCATTCTTTTAATTGTTCAGACGGTACTGTAGTACTTTCCATATTACTTTCTATGAATTGTATCAATAACCAATCAATTGCAAGTGGACTAAAGGTAAGTTCTGAATCCATTGAATTTAGCTGATTAAAAGCAGTTCGTTTTAATCCATAATTTAGTTGATCATAAAATTGATTGATACTCTCTTGGTTTGTATGAATAAAGTCTTCTTCACAATGAAACTTTATCCCCAATCTCTCAAATAATTGTTTTAAAATTGTTGGATCTGGAACAACATGATTTCGTTCAATTTTGCTTAAATATGAAGGGACACATATACCATAACAAACTTCTTTTTGCCCTTTATTTTGTTTGATTCTCTCTAACTTTAACAGTGCGTTGCTATAGTCATTCATTTTTCTATGTCCTTTCTTATTATTTTTCTGAAATTACTATTGATCGAAATACACTCACAAAATAATCTTCTTCCGAAAAATCACTTACATAATGAAATCCTGCTTTATCATAAAATGTACGTAATTTCTCATTCCCGGCCCAACAATCTAGATATATATCTTTTTTATTTTGGTTCGCATAATTTAGAACCCAATCACAAATATTTATACCGGTATTTCTTCCTTGATAACTTGGATCTACTGCAATTCGATACAAATACATCTGATTATTAGAATCTACGTTTGTCCAATAGTTTATTGGCATATCTTTTAGTGAAAAAGTGGCTATTATTTTACTATCTTCTATTACAATATATTGATGTCCATTAATGATATCCTGTTCAACGACCTTAATATCCCATGGATATTCCCATTGCATAATGTTAAGTGCTAATAATTTCTTAGTTACTTCATTTAAAAGTGTTAAGATACTGAATTGATCATCAATACTAGCTAATTTAATATTCATAACTTACCAGTCTTTCTATCTATAAAATTAGAATGAATGTATCATTTTATTACTTTGTTTCATTGAAACTTTTTATTACTATGTCAATTGTTTATTTTAAATACTTGCTAATTGTTTGAATCTAATATCTTATAAAAATCGCTTAACTTTGATATTTCAAAAGTTGGTTTAATTTCTGTATCATTATCTTTTTTATGTGGATTAAACCAACAGGTATCTATACCGATTCTATTACCACCTAATATATCTGCTGTTAGTGAATCCCCTATTATAATTGATTTTTCATAATCAAAATCTGGAATACGATTGATAACTGCTTCAAAATATTCTTTTGCAGGTTTTTGATATCCAATATCTTCTGATACAAATATCTCTTTAAAATACTTCTCTAATTTTGCATCTCCAAGTCTTGTATACTGAGTTTTTGATACACCATTAGTAACAATATAAAGTCTATAATTTTGATATAAGGATTCCAAAAGTTCAGTTGCTCCATCAATACATTCATGTTGCAAATCAAGATAATACCTATAGCGATTTTCAATCATTTCACCATCAACTTCTATACCGAATTGTTGAAATAAAAGATAGAATCGATTATTCAATACATAATCTCTTGTAACCTTTCCCTTCTCTAAATCTCTCCATAAAGATTGGTTAATTTTTATATATTCATCCATAATATTTTCTTTTTTATCTGCATCTAATTCTTTGAATAATGCAGTTAATGCTTCTTTTTCACCTTTTTTAAAGTCTAATATAGTATCGTCAACGTCAAATAATATTGTATTATATTTTTTCATTTTATTTTCCTCTTCTTTTATGTTTATCAATAATTGAGATTCAATTTATATTATTTATTAATTGTAAATACAAATGCATTATACCCATTATATAAAAAATATAGAAATCTAAATTATTAGAATTGTATCAAATTTAACTCATATTAGCAAATATATTTTCCATATGCATACATCTATATTATTTAGTTTAGTGTTGACCACATATACAAAATTTGTTATTATCTAAATATTGGAAAACTAGGGAGTATATAAAGTGAATAACATTATAATAGAAACAAAACGTTTACTAATAAAATATTGGACTTTAGACTATTTGGATGAGTTATATTCAATTATGTCTGATGATAGAGTACATATTTATACAGGTGACACATCTTGGACGAAAGAACGATGCGTTGAGTATATTAATTTTAATATGAATCGCACTGATATAAGAATTGATAACTTTCATGGTGCCACTATTATCAAAGAAACCAATCAGCTCATTGGATTAACCGGACTTAATCCTTACCTACCAAAGCAGCCAGAATTAGAATGGCAATTAGGAGTACCATTTTGGAATAAAGGTTATGCTACCGAGATTGGTATGGCGGTGATTCAATTTGCTTTTAAAGGAAGTGACATCACAAAAATATATGGAATGGTAAATCCAGCAAATATCGGGTCTAGGAAAGCCATGGAGAAAATAGGTATGACTTGTTTGGGATTAAAGGATTTTAGAGACGAAATGGATCTGTTTTATGAGATATGTCGTTAGATGTTAAGATGATTTATTCATTAACATATTACATAAACTCAAATTTATTTTAATACAATTTATTAAAGTTGATAAGAGCAGCGCATAAAAATGCACTGCTCTTATATTTAATTATTAATTTAATTATATTAACTTATGACTTACTGTTACGAAATAATCTCTTATTATTTCGTATCATTTATATCAATAATTAATTTATTACAATCTGAGCATCTAAAAGATTTTACTCTTTGTCTTGCCCAAAAGGAATCACTTTTAAGTGATATAGCACCAAATGCATATATTCCTGCATATAACTTTTTATCCGCCGGTAACCATTTTAACGCATGTCTTTCTCCGTATAGATATCCTTTTATCATTTCCTTTTTACAGTAAGGACATTCCAAGTTTACTCCCCTTTATTAATTTCTTTTAAGTCATTATCATTAAAATTATTATCCTTATTCTTTAACTCTGATATCGTTCGAAATACATTAGAGTATACAGCTATAATATTCTCTTGGCTTTCAATGTCATTATATAAACCAAACCCCCAGAATTGGTAACCTTCTCTTTCTGTATTATAGAGAATTCCATCTAAATAAATATATTCACCAAATATCAATCCATCTTCATATGAGTAGTTTTCGTCTGTAAAAGGTACATAAGATTTTTTTGAATTTATGAAAAACAATGGAACTTTTGAATTTTTATAGATCGGAGCATATTTATCTTCTGCAGCTTGTGATAAATTATCTCTTGTTATAAATATAGCATCATACTTTGTATCAACTGTTCCGTCTTCTAAATCAGAAAATTCCAGTGAAACAAACTTCACCTGTTTTTCTCTTATCGTTGGAGTTTCTCCGATAATTCCTATCGTAAGTGCTTCACCTGTATACTTTTCCACATCATGATATTTAACTGGTGTATTAAGATAACTTTGAGCACGATACATTAAGTTTCTCAATAATCTCCATTCTTCAGAATAGGAATAGAAATTTTCAACAAACTCTTCTTCTAATTCTTCTCGATTGTAGGTTAATGTACTTTCTCCACCTTCATATAATCTGTGAATTGTATATTTACCCATATTTTCAATAGTAGCAAAAAGTAGAGCAGCATTTTGAAATTCCATTGTATTATCTATGTTGTCAACCTTATGTTTGCTATCATATTCATAGTATACATGTAATTCATATGGTTCTGTTTTTGTTTGTAATTCTATACTTTTGTATTTTAGACCATCTGGTACTGATAATGTATAAACTAATGCTAACACTTTACTATTATCACCGATATAAGGTGTTCTATTTTTTAATAATTCTTTACAAAGATCATCTTTTTTTATACTTTCAAGTAAAAGTTGTTCATCAGGCGAAAGCTTTCTCGTTGTCGTTTCTTTTGTAGTAGACGTAAGCAAAGTTATAAATGCAATACTAATTAACAACATAGCTAAAATACTTATAAATCTCGATTTTTTTACATATCTTAAGACATTTTTAACTCTAGCCTTTGTATTACTTTCACCAAAAGCTAAAGGCATTAATAATCCGTTTTGCTTCAATGATAATGACAAAAGTGATTTAGAATAATCAATACGTATATCATCGTCCATGCAA
>JARBTX010000119.1 GCA_029239975.1 Anaerocolumna sp. | reverse complement strand
GAGGAAACCCATATACTTGTTTGTTTTGTAACACCTGTATTTAACACACCTTGAATACTCATTAATGCTCCTGAAATAATTGCGATTAATAATCCCATATGCTACCACCTTTTCATTAAACTGTCTCTTCTCTTTGTATCATTTCCAAAAAAGTGGTAAGATATTCATTTCTTTTCCATGTAATTTATTTATTAAAAATAGCCTTTCGATTAACTTAAATGTAAAGCTAATCAAAGGCATTTTATTTTTTATTGAAATGACTTTTCTAGTATTTCAATCATATCATCAATATTGCTATTTGTTATGATTAACGGTGGAACAAATCGTAATATATTGGCACCAGCATTAATTATAATCAATCCATTGTCCATAGCTTTTTGAATGTAATCTTTTACAGGATTTTTAAATTCTAATCCCTGCATCAACCCTTTGCCTCTTCGTTCTACAATAAAATCATATTTGGCAGCTAATGCATCCAATTTATTTTCTAAATATTGAGATACTTTTTTTACATGTTCTAATATCTTTTCATCTTCAAATAAATCAAATACTTTATTTACTGCTGCAGTTGCAAAAGGATTACCGCCATACGTAGTTCCATGATCTCCTGGTTCAAATGCATCTGCAATCTTTTCAACTGCTGCAAATGCTCCAACTGGTACTCCACAACCTAAGGCTTTCGCACTGGTTAGGATATCTGGTTTTACTCCATATCCTTGGTATGCAAACATGTCACCGGTTCTACCCATACCACATTGTATTTCATCAAATATAAGAACAATGTCTAATTCATTACATAGATCCCTTAAGCCAAATAAAAATTCTTTCTCGGCTGGATATAAACCACCTTCTCCTTGTACTGGTTCTACAATAATTGCACAAGTATTGTCGGTAATCTTATCTTTTACACTTTCTAGATTATTAAAGTCAGCAAATACAACGCCACCAATTAATGGCTCAAAAGCTTCTCGATACTTTGGATTACCAGTAACAGATAAAGCTCCCATACTTCTACCATGAAAAGAATGATTCATTGAAATAATCTCGCTACCTGCATGACCTTTCTTCTTATAAAAATACTTTCTAGCAAGTTTAACAGCACCTTCAATTGCCTCTGTTCCACTATTCGTAAAGAAAACTCTATCCATTCCTGAGAAAAATGAGAGTTTTTTTGCCGCGTTAGTAGCTGGTATATTATAATAAAGATTCGATGTATGTAACAATTTATCGATCTGACCTTTAAGTGCGTTATTATATTCCTTATTACCATATCCCAAAGCAAAAACTGCAATGCCAGCTGCAAAATCTAAATACTTTTTCCCATTTACATCATATAAATAAACACCTTCACCTTTATCTAAGACAATCTGATATCTGTTGTAGGTATGCATTAATACTGAATCCGCTTGATCTATATATGCTTGCATATCCATAAACTTACCCTCCTGACTTTTAATTTATTTTTTCATGCTCGAACAAAATTCCTTCATTATTAATAATAGCAGTTCCTATACCACGATTTGTAAAGAATTCTAGTAATAAACAATGTTCCATTCTTCCATCAAGAATATGTACTCTTGATACACCTTTACGAACTGCATCAATACAATTCTTTAATTTAGGCAACATTCCCCCACCAATAAATCCGTTCTCTATTAGTTCATCTGCTTTTTCTAAAGTAAGTACTGAAATCAATGAATTTTTATCTTCTGGGTCGGTATAAACACCTTCAATATCAGTTAAAAACGCTAACTTTTCTGCTCCCACTGCCATTGCAACTGCACAAGCAGCATCATCTGCATTAATATTAAAACTATGGAAATTATCATCTAAACCAATCGGTGCTATGATTGGTATAAAGTCGTTATCAATTAAAGTATTAATTAATTCTACATTAACATCAGTAATATTTCCTACAAAGCCAATATCTTGACCATTTACTAGCTTTTTCTCAACCTTAAGCGTTGCACCATCTTTTCCACTGATTCCAACGGCTTTTACACCTAATTGCTCTACCATTTGAACAAGGTTTTTATTCACTTTACCAAGTACCATTTCGGCTACTTCCATAGTTACTTCATCTGTAACACGTAACCCTTCTACAAAAGTGGATTCATGGCCTAATAATCCTACCCATTTACTAATTTCTTTACCACCACCGTGAACAATAATAGGCTGCATTCCTACTAATTTTAATAAAGCTACATCTTTTATTACATTTTTTTGAAGGTTTTCATCAAGCATAGCACTACCACCGTATTTTACAACAACCTTCTTATTATTAAACTTTTGAATATATGGTAAAGCTTCAATTAATGTTTGAGCTTTTATTAATATTTGTTCCATTTGTTCCATCTTTGTCATCCTCCGAATTAGCGTTTAACCCATATCACCCTAATATTAATTTCTTTCATATGTCAAACTTACCTTAACACGTAAGTATCTATCACATTATGAACGATAATCTGCGTTTATCTTCACATAATCATAAGTTAAATCACATCCCCAAGCAGTTGCGGTAGCATAACCCATTTTTACATCGGCAATGGCTCTAACTTCTTTTGCTGATAAGATCTTTGTAGCAAATTCCTCACTGTAATCAGTCGCCATACCATTTTCAACTAATTTCAATTTTCCGTCCACACTTTCAATAAATAAATCAACTAGATCTGGATCAAATTGGGCACCAGAGTAACCCATTGCACATAATATTCTTCCCCAATTGGCATCATTTCCGTATACAGCAGTTTTCACAAGACTTGAAGTTATAATAGATTTACTTAAAGTAACAGCTTGCTCTTTATCTTTTGCTCCCACTACAACGGTTTCAAATAACTTTGTTGCACCTTCCCCATCTGCTGCCATCTTTTTCGCTAGGTCTTTGGTTACAAAATTTAAGGCTTTACAAAAATTTTGGTAATCCTCATTTTTTTCTATGATTTCTATATTTCCTGCTAACCCGTTTGCTAATATAATTAAAGAATCATTTGTTGATGTGTCTCGATCTACAGATATCATATTAAAAGTATCTTTTACATTTTCACTAATTGCTTCTTGTAATAAAGCTTTACTTATGGCTACATCAGTTGTAACAACTCCTAGCATGGTAGCCATATTAGGGTGAATCATTCCAGATCCTTTTGCCATACCACCAATGGTTACTAATTTATCTCCTACATAAAAAGTAACCGCACATTCCTTTGAATTAGTATCTGTTGTCATAATAGCTTCTGCTGCAAGTAAACCACTCTCTATAGAATCATCTAATGAGTCAGATAAGATTTTAGCTCCCTCTACAATCACATCAATTGGTAATTGTTTTCCGATTACACCGGTTGAAGCAGTAATAACAGCTTCCGTTGGTATATTAAGGCTTTCAGCCACAGCTTCCGCCATCTTAAAATTATTGACTTCACCTTCTGCTCCAGTACATGCATTCGCTACACCACTATTTAATACTACGGCTTGTGCTGTTTCATTTTCTTTAATTATTTTTATATCCCACTTTACAGGAGCAGCTTTAACTACATTTGTTGTAAATGTACCTGCTGATTTTGCTGGTACTAAGCTAAATACAAGGGCCATATCTTTTCTTTTCTTTTTAATTCCTACATATTGTCCTGTTGCCTTAAATCCTTTTGCTGCGGTTACCCCACCCTTTATAATCTCCATAATATTCCTCCAATCTGCTAAACCGTGAATATGGTGTTAGCTCAATACTCTAAAAGTGAATGTGAATTGCGTAATATACACTTATTAATAGTCGAATCGAATTCTTACATTATCTACGTGTAAGCACTTCTATTTATTTATGGAAACATAGGAACTAATTTAAGTCCTTCTGTCTCTTCAAGTCCAAACATCAAATTCATATTTTGTATTGCCTGACCTGCCGCACCTTTTACTAAATTATCCATAGCCCCCATCATTATGATGCGATTCGTCCTGTTATCTATGGCAAAGTTCACATCTACAAAATTGCTTCCTTTCACCCATCTTGTTTCAGGGCTAACTCCTTTATCAAGTACTCGAACAAAATATTCATCCTTATAATATTGATTATAAATAGCCTTTACTTCATCATAAGTTACATGTTTTTTTAGAGAAGCGTAAGCCGTAATCAATATGCCGCGATTCATTGGAACCAGATGTGGAGTAAAATTGATATATATATTTTCTCCGGCTAACAAGGATAGTTGTTCTTCGATTTCTGGTGTATGTCTATGTTTTGTAACTCCATATGATTTTATATTCTCATTTACTTCGCTGTATAAATTGTCAAGTTTTGCTCCCCTACCGGCTCCTGAAGTACCTGATTTCGCATCCACAATAATTGTTTTTGGATCAATTAACCCTTCTTTTAACAACGGATAAATGGAAAGAATGCTGCAAGTTGGATAACAACCTGGGTTTGCTACTATTTTTGTTTGTTTAATCTGCTCTCTGTTGATTTCACACAAACCATAAACTGAATCCTTAATAAACTCTGGACTTACATGTTTCATACCATACCATTCTTCATAAATATTCACATCTTTAAATCTAAAATCCGCACTAAAATCAATGATTTTTACCTTTTCTAATACATCACTGTTCACTAAAGATGCACATAAACCTCCAGGTGTTGCAGTAAATATAACATCTACCACTTTTGATAACTCATCCATATTATCATCCAAACATTTATCTTCTACTAATTGAAACATATTCTGAAATACTTCATAATACTTTTTATCAATATAGCTTTTTGAACCATACCAAACAATTTTAACATCTTTATGATGCAATAATAATCGAACTAATTCCTGTCCGGCGTAACCAGTTGAACCTATAATTCCTACTTTAATCATCTGTCTACCTCCATATGTTAATTATAATCCAAATATATTTTTATACGTTTTCTCCTATAATATAGAAAATAAAAGATTTGAATTAATATTAGATATCGTCTTAATTTTTTATAATTATACATCTTAATTGATTATTATGCAATAGTAGTTTTCATAAAATTACTGTTATTTTTCAATATAATTTAATAATAATAACTAAAAAATGTATAATTAAAAATTTATTATAAATAAAAAAGTAATGTAAATTATGCACCTTTAGAAATATATGCTTTTTAAAACATATATTTTTTTTGCATATTTTACATTACTTTTAATGTCCTATCTTAAAAATTCTCTACTAAAAATTTATTATTTTTATACATCTTTTACTCATAAATTCTATGGATGAATGATATCAATTCCTTCTTTTAATAACACTTGATATAAACGTGATATAGGAAAACCAACTATATTATAATAATCTCCTTCAATACCACCAATATTAACTGCGAACTTACCTTGAATGGCATATGCACCTGCTTTATCATATGGTTCATCCGTCCCCAAGTAAGCATCGATTTGACCTTCCGTCATTGGGTTTACTAACACTTCACTTTTTTCCACAAATGATAAGCATCTTTCTTTATCACTTTTCTTAATGACAATAGATACACCCGTATATACTTGATGTTTATTCCCTTGCAACATTCCAATCATTTTTTTTGCATCTGCTTCATTTTTAGGTTTTCCCATAACTTGTCCATTCATAGCAACCATTGTATCAGCTCCGATAACAATAACATTTTCATTCATCTGCTTTGCTATGTCTAAAGCCTTAATCTCTGCTAACTCCAATACGATTTCTTCTGGTTTTTCTTTTGTGGTTACCTCTTCAATATTGCTTATCATAACTTCAAAGGTTATTCCAACTTGTTCAAAAATCTCTTTTCTCCTTGGGGAGCCTGATGCTAGTACAACTTTATACATAAATACCTCAACTTTCTATGAATGATTATGATTGTTTCTTTCGTAATACGATTTATATTCTGGTGTTACAAGTTTGTTATATTATACATATAACTAATTGTACCATTTTTAAACATTTGTGTCTATATCAATACTTATCAAATAATTTATTTATTTTTTGAAATTGCCTATTGCATAAATTAACATTTTGATGTATATTTATAATAATTTCAAAACAAGGTATTGTATCTTACATAAACGTATTGGTTCCTATACATTACCTTTTCACTAATTAATTAAATTTAAAGGAGGTTACTTTATGAAAGAAAAAGTAATTTTAGCGTATTCTGGTGGATTAGATACTACAATGATTATTCCATGGTTAAAGGAAAATTATGATTATGATGTAGTTTGTGTTTGTATTGATGTCGGTCAAGGGAATGAACTTGATGGTTTAGAAGAAAGAGCTAAACTCTCCGGTGCAACAAAATTATATATCGAAAATGTTGTTGAAGAATTTGTAGATGACTATGTTATGCCTTGTGTAAAAGCTGGTGCTGTTTATGAAAATAAATATTTATTAGGAACTTCTATGGCAAGACCTGTTATCGCAAAACGTTTAGTTGAAATTGCAAGAATTGAAGGTGCAACAGCAATATGTCATGGCGCAACTGGTAAAGGTAATGATCAAGTTCGTTTTGAACTAGGTATAAAAGCATTAGCACCAGATCTAAGAATTATTGCTCCATGGAGAATCTGGGATGTATCTTCTAGAGAAGAAGAAATTGAATATTGTAAAAATCATGGCATTGATTTACCATTTTCTGTTGATAATAGTTATAGTCGTGATAGAAACTTATGGCACATTAGTCATGAAGGATTAGAATTAGAAGATCCAGCTTGTGCTCCTAATTATGATCACTTATTAGTATTAAGTGTATCTCCAGAAAAAGCTCCAGATGTGGGTGAAACATTATCATTAACTTTTGAAAAAGGAATACCAACTGCCCTTAACGGAAAGTCCATGAAACCTTCTGATATAATTGCTGAATTAAATAAAATTGGTGGCAAACATGGAATTGGTATTATTGATATCGTAGAAAATCGTGTTGTTGGTATGAAGTCACGTGGAGTATATGAAACTCCAGGCGGAACAATTTTAATGGAAGCACATACTGCATTAGAAGAGTTAATATTAGATCGTGCCACTTTAACTTGCAAAAAAGAAATTGGCAATAAATTTGCTGATGTCGTTTATGAAGGCAAATGGTTTACTCCACTTCGCGAAGCTCTAGAAGCTTTTGTTGATGTAACTCAAGAATATGTAACTGGTGATGTTAAACTAAAATTATATAAAGGTAATATCATTAAACAAGGAACTACTTCTCCTTATTCCTTATATAATGAAAGCATTGCTTCCTTTACAACAGGTGATTTATATAACCACCATGACGCAGAAGGTTTTATTAATCTATTTGGCTTATCCTTAAAAGTACGCGCTATGAAGATGGCATCTGTTGAAAATAATAACGATAAATAAATCATAAATGAAAAGTCTATCCCATACATGAATGTATCAATAGATGCTGAATATAGTATAATACAGCAACTTTATTTTACACCTTGTAGGAATAGACTTTTCTTTTATATTGTCAAAATAAATTTCTAATTAAATATTAATGTTTTTATTATTTTGTTGTAAACTTTGTATGTTAAATTATAATATAGATACAGATAAATTGCGATTATTTATACTTCACACATGACTATAAATAATTCAATAGGTAATTACGAAACATCAATAGGTAATTGCGAAACATCAAAGATGTCATTATTGATCACACAATATATACAATTTTATAGCTGAATCTTACCCCTTAGGGCAACTGAAGCTAGAAAATTCGTATATATTGTATAATCAATTTGATAAACTATATAGTTTCGCAATTACCTAACAAAACATCAAAACAAAAAGGAGAATTATTATGATTATTACTACTACCCCTTCCATTGAAGGAAAAACAATTATTGAATACAAAGGTGTTGTATTTGGAGAAGTAATTTCTGGTGTTAATTTTATTAAAGATTTTGCGGCTGGTTTATCTAACTTTTTCGGTGGCCGTTCTGGAACATATGAAGAAGAATTAATACAAGCTAGAGAAAATGCAATGCGTGAAATGGAAAACAGAGCAAGACAAATGGGTGCTGATGCCGTTGTTGGTGTAGATATTGATTATGAAGTATTAGGTGCTGACAATGGTATGCTTATGGTAACTGCTTCCGGTACTGCTGTAAGAGTAATGTAGATTTAGATTTTAATGTAATGTTGAAATTAAAGTATTTTAGTTCTTAAAGTATTTTAGTTCTTAAAGTATTTTAATTCTTATAGTATTTTAGTTCTTAAAATATTTTAGTTCTTAAAGTATTTTAGTTCTTAAAGTATTTTAGTTCTTAAAGTAATATAGAATTTTAGTAAATTAGATTATTAGCTTATATAGTTTATTATCTTTATAAGAAAAGGGAGCATCGCTCAATTGCCTAATCAGCAATTTTACGTGGCTCCCTTTTTTATTGTAAATTATTAAATAAAATTTTGATTGTTTATTACTAAATTAAGATATTTCAATCTATATTTATATATGAAAAAGTACAATCCTTACAAGATTTAAGAAAAAAGTAATAAAAAAGTAAAGATATCTTGCTTTGACCTGTTATAATGAATCTATTGGAATATATTTACATTTATGATATGATATAGGAGGTCAATAGATGAATTTCTCAAAGTTTTTTCATAACCGAATTTATAATATAGTAATACTTCTTGTAACTATTACTTTAATCACCGGTTGCAGTACGAAGAATAACATTACGACGAATAACCAGACCAGCGTTTCCAAAGATGTTACTCCTACTACGGTAACTAATCCTAGTTCTAGTCTAGGGGAAAACGATAATATAATTACTACTTCTCCCGATAAAATAGATGATACCACAGATAAAGGTTCTCTAGCTAAAACTATGACAAAGGAAAACTATCCAACCGTTGACGGTTCAACAGCTACGATTCCACTATCAGCTGCTGTGTATCGTTTTATAACTGGAGCCACAAAGGAAGAAGCTGATGCGAATATTGTTCATACCAAAACAACAAATTCTTATCTTTCACTAATTGATGGTAAGGTTGATTTATTAATCGTATACGAACCTTCTCAAGCAGTTTATGATGCACTAGAAACTTCTGAAGTTAAGTTAAATATGAAACCAATTGGCAAAGATGCACTTGTATTTTTAGCAAATGAAGCAAATCCGGTTTCATCACTTACTTCGGATGAACTAATAAAAATATACAATGGCACAATTACCAATTGGTCAAAGGTTGGTGGCTCTGATAAAGAGATTATTGCATTTCAACGTCCAGAAGATTCTGGTAGTCAAACACTTATGAAAAAATTAGTAATGAAAGATATTAAAATGATGGAAGCACCTAAAAACATGCGTCCAATTGAAATGGATGACATTATAGTGACTCTTGCAAATTATTCAAATGATAGTAATGCACTTGGCTATTCGGTTTATTATTATACGAATAATATGTTTAGCCAACCAGGCTTGCGTTATATGGCTATAAATGACGTGCTTCCAACAAAGGATACGATACAAGATAATACTTATCCATATGTAAATGAATTTTATGCGGTGATTCGAGAAGATGAACCAATAGACAGTAATGCTCATAAAATTTTTGATTGGTTAAGTAGTTTCGAAGGCCAAACTCTTGTAGATAAACTAGGTTATGTTCCAATAAAGTAGTGTTATTTTTTAATTAGAGGTGCTTTTATGAAAAAAATAGTTATTGTAATATTAATTGTGTCTATTCTTTGCGTTGGATGCAACCTAAGTACAAATGATAATGATGTTATTGCAGGGGAACAAACTGTGATAGACTCCACTAACAATCAAGCAAACGAATATAGTGATGGCAATACTCCACTTAGTTATACAAAAGACTCTAATCCTAACATAGAATGGATGAGCGAAATTACTACGACCTCCAAAACATCATTAGTCGAGAAACCTTTAAATATAACTGAAAATGAATATTATGTTATTTCCTCTGATTTATGGTCAGGTCAATATAACACCATTACTATTATTAATCGTGATGGGAAAATCATCCGTACCTTCTATGATGTTCTCGGTACTTATGTAAATTACGGAAAGATTAATCGTAATACACCATTAATAATCGGAATCTCTACTTATGAGAAAAAAGACGAAAAAGCATTTGAAAGCAATTATCAATATGGCATGTATCTACCTGCAACAGATAGTTTTATTGTTGAGCCACAATATGATTATATCACTCCTTATACTGATAATCTCTATGGCGGAACGAAGGATAACAATATTTATTTATTTGATCGTACTGGAAAGATATTGCATACCATAAAAAATTCATCCAAACATTATATTCAATTAGTTGGAGATTTTATCTGGTTATTTGATTATAGTACTGGTGATTGCTATGTTTATAATTTAGATTTTGAACAAATCAAAGCATTTGATGGTTCCATTGGTATGTGTTACTCCTATGGTGGCAATTATGTGTTATTCGAGTCAAAAACTGAAATAAATAAATCTCTAGAATTGTTAGATCCAACTGGAGAACCAATTGTATCAGAAAATATTTTAAAAGAAAAAGGAATCTTACCAATTGGTGAAGATGCTGATATAACGTCCATAGATTATGTTATTGATACTGGTTTAATTCGTTTTAATTATGGTATTTATGAATTTCTTATTGATAAAGATTTTAATGTTATTGATAGGATTAACACCTTCGAAAATCCTGGACATTATTTTATTTCAGATCATTTTGAATATTATGAATATAGTAATACAATGAATGACTCTGATATTGTATTAAAAGATAATAATGGAAATGAAATTTTAGATGATTCTGGTTTATCATATCATTACTCATTAGGTCATAATGAAGTATATCGATTTGATAAGAATAAACTCATTGTTTTTAATTATAAATATAATACAAAAAAAGAATATAGTTTAAATGGATACAAAGATCCATATGTGATATCTCCTTTTGAAGACGTATATATTATAAGAAATTGTGTAAAACCATATCAGATTACAGCTTATTATAAAGACAAACAAATATTTCAAAAAGATAATTATATGTGGTCTTATCTATATTACGGCATAGAAGAAGTTCAATATCAAATTCTTTATCCATATAGTGATAGCGTTGGTATGGATGTAGCAGTTAAAAATACCATTATTAATAACAAAGGTGAAATTGTCTATACATCTCCTACCAAAGAATCTATCTTTTCCATCGATGATAATTATCTCTTAGTAAAAAGAGGTAATTACACTGGATTAGTTGATTTCAATGGAAATTTTGTATTTAAGTTATTAGATTCCGATTTAGGTGATGATTAAAAATAATGGTTTAAAAAATTATTAAATACTATTTCATATTCGTTCGGATTTTTTTGACAAGAACTTGCATGCTTTGCATTTGGTGCCAAGTAGATCTCTTTTTGATCTAGCTTGGCATCATACATTTCTTTGGACATTGTGTAAGGTACATAATCATCTA
This sequence comes from Anaerocolumna sp., assembly GCA_029239975.1. Lineage (GTDB taxonomy): Bacteria > Bacillota > Clostridia > Lachnospirales > Lachnospiraceae > Anaerocolumna. The sequence continues at coordinate 1,338 of JARBTX010000119.1, read as the reverse complement.
ATAAACCATGAATAAATAAGATAGGAACCTTGCTACTCTTAACACATTCAATAGGAGCAACATTATCAATCCAAAAACCTGCACGCAATTTTATTATAAATCTTGCAATATAGAGAAACGGGAATTTAGGTAAATGGTAATATTTTTTGATTTGATACTTAATTAGATTCATTAAATTAGCATAAGGACAATCTGCAATAACACAGCTTACTCGTTTATCAATTGCTAAATGGGATAAGACTGTTGCTGCTCCCATGGATTCTCCATGTGTTACAATAGCTAAATTAGGTCCAAATTCCTTATAGCACCAGTCAACCACCGTTTGTAAATCATAGCTTTCATAATACCCCATAGTAGTATACGCCTTACCACTTAAACCATGATTTCTATGATCATATATTAAAACCGTGATTCCCCTTTTTAAAAATAACTCAGCATACATAATGCTACTATATTTTCCCCTTGTATAACCATGACAAATGATAGCTACCTTAATAACCTTATTGGGCTTTACAAACTGATCTTTACTGATATCATTATCTAACAATTCACAGGATAAATCGTACCCATACCTAGATTTAATTATAAAGTCTCTTTTCAAACAGTTTTTATAAAACTGCTCTTTGATTCTTCCTTTCTCTAATTCCAACTCAAACAATTTTTCATTCTTTACTACTCTAGGTTTTAATATTATATTAGATAAACCAAAGGATGCTAGTAGTATTATTACAAGAATTAAGATGAAAACCGAAATTATATTTAATATCATTTTGTTATCTTAATCTCCTATTTTTAATGTTATGGTATAAAATCATAATAGTATATTAAATTTTATATTTTATATTCAGTACTATTTACTACTAAGATTAGAATATCATTAGTTTTTCCTTAAGTTCATTTACCTATACCAATTCTAATGTTATAATAGGAAAACAATAACGATATGTCAAATTTATAAAGTGATTTGACAACTAGAAAGGGGATTTTAATGAATATCGACGAAGTAACAAAAAATACAAAAAAACTCCCGATATTTAAATATTTAAGTATTGCAATTGTACTCTTATTAATAATGGTCATTTTAGGGGGGTCCTTTTATACCATTAATGAACAAGAACAAGCCGTTTTAACAACATTTGGTGTAGCGAAACCTGTACAAGAGCCTGGTTTACATTTTAAAATACCATTTATACAAAAAGTTGAGAAAGTAAACACCACAATTAACGGATTTGCAATTGGCTTTAATATGGAAACCAATGAATCCATTGATGAAGAAGCAGTTATGATTACATCTGATTATAATTTTGTCAATGTAGACTTTTTCGTAGAGTATAAAGT
>JARBTX010000118.1 GCA_029239975.1 Anaerocolumna sp. | reverse complement strand
CATTATAGGTTACATGTCTAGTTTCACCTGCCTGTATTCCAATGGTTTTTAAAAATCCAACCCCATCGTATACAACTTGTATACTTCTTGCTTTATCAGAGTGAACATCAAAAGAAATAGAATATTGTAAATCCTTCTTTAAGTTTACTGCCTGATATAATTGTACATCATAATTATTGTTTCCAGGATCTGAACCTACATTTTTAATATAGACATTCATTCCGTTCTCTACTTTTGTATATTTTACTACATCATATTGTTGCATCCAATCAACGGCATAAGTTTCCCAATTAGATAAACCTTTAGAGAAATCACCATTCTTTAAAACAAGTGCATCAGTAGGTGAAATTCCCGTGATGTCTGCTATAGGACTTGGTAGTTCATCACATGGATCATCCGGTAATGTAACTGGCAAAGCAATCATACTTACTTTTGTAATTGTAAGGGTATGATTACCATAAAAACTGTCTCCAGGTAAGATACCGCAATAAATCATTAACTTAAACTCTGGAATTGCCTCGGTTAATACCCCAGTCTCATAGGATATAGTTGTTTTTTGATTTGCTTTTAACGATTTTTGATCATCTGGATTACTATATGTTCTTTCACTATCTTTTGCAATCATTATATTTCTATCGACAGATGATTCTAATTCCACCGAAATTCTATAATTTGTACCTGCATCTAAAGATACAACCTGATGCAAACTTGGCATCCAATCTGCAGTGATAGCCCCACCAGTCACTGTTACAGTTGCTTTACCAGGTACAATCGTAATATCCGCATTGTTTTCCTTTATTATCCCCCAATCTTGTGCCCCTTGCGAAAAATCACCATTTTTAATTAATTCTTTTGTAGCTTGTACTGATACATCATTAACACCTATAGTATCAGAACTTGAAGTTGTAGCGATTGTACTAGATTGGTCTGCTGCGTAACTTATCATACTACCAGATGGGAATATGATTGAGACAATTAATGACAGAACCAATAAACATGCCAACCCCTTTCTTCTTGACTTCATGCCTTCTCCTCCTAGATTCATATTTATTTAGAATTACATCTGCTAATAAGCAAATGCAATTAACTAACAAATAATACCTGTATCTATTATTACTTTACATTATTACTTTACATTATTAATTTCCAATTACTTACACACCAATATAAATTATATAGGCCATTTAGTCTTGAATTAAACGGTTATAATTTTAGCATAGGTGTTATTTTTTTATAAAATTTGGAAATTATGTACCATAAAAAGGTGTGTTTTTTTTAGACTATGTTAAATGACTACATTCTATTTAAATAAAAATAATACCAGATTAGGTGTTTATCATTTATTTAATGATAAACACCTAATCTGGTACAATTTTTTATCTATACAATATAACTTTTGAACTATTTCATTTTCCTAGATGAAATGAAACCAAAAATACATAATACAATCACAAAGTAAAAGATAACATTATAATTCTTTAACAAGTCCATCAATAATCCAGACAACATAACTCCACCGATTGCACCGATACCATAGGCTAAAAAAACCACACCATAGTTTTGACTATAGTGTTTTTCGCCATAAAGCGCCAGTGTAACGGCAGGGGCAATTGCCAACCATCCACCTAAATTAAACCAAAATATTGAAAATGCGATCATATATAAAATTAAGCTACCAGGTCTTGCCAAAATCATCAGAATTGCTGCTATTAATATTAAGACATAGGATATAGCCATAGTTTTTTTGTGACTAATTTTATCAGTTAGCCAACCAAAAATCGGTCTGCCAAGTCCATTAAATATAGCAAAAAAAGATATTAACAATGCAACCGTTTTGGCAGGTAATTTAATTAAATTAGTTCCTATATTACTCGTCATGCCAACTAAAGTTAATCCAATCATAGTACCTATTGTAAAACAAAAAAATAAAATTCTAAAACTAGTAGTTCTTAACATCTGATTTGTTTCTAACTCATGAATAGTATTATTTTGTTGATTTGATGGTTCTAAGCTTTTATGCTCATCATTGGTCGGATATCGGAATGGGTATGAAAGAATTGTAATAACTACTCCAAAAATAATACCTAATATCAAAAATGTTCGATGTAGTCCGTATAATGAAATTAGATATCTGGCAAAAGGTGCTGTTATAAAAGGTGATAAGCCAAAACCTAATAGAACAATACCAACAAAAGCCCCTTTTTTCTCTGGAAACCATTTTGCAACAACTGCCATTGGTGATCCATATACAATACCTACTCCAGAACCAATTAAGACACCATAGGTCAATGTCAACGTTATTATATTAGATGTAAAACTCGATAAGATCCAACCCAATGCAACAAAAAAACCACCTATGATAATAATTGTTCTTGGGCTATATTTATCTAAATACTTACCAGTAATAAGCATAAAAATCGCATAAAAAGCCAAAGATGCCATATATGGTAAGCCACTTTTTGTAAACCCTACACCGTAAGCTTCTTCTACTGAAATACGGAATACACTATATGAATAAACTGTTCCCAGACACATCATAATAATGATGCCAAAAAGTACATAAATCCATCTAGATTTCATACTAAGCAAATTTTGGTTTTGATTCGTTTGATCCAATTTATTCCTCCCTTAATATATTAATTTATGGAGATTTTTTATTTTTCTTACATACATAAACTAAATACAAAATGAAACACTAATAAAAAAATGCAATACAAAGGAGATGATGTAACTTATGAGACACATATCTGCAATATTGATTAAATTTGTAATGGTAACCATCGTTTTAGGCATAACACTAAGTGTTATGACCAATTTAACCTTTACTGATATCTTATATGTATCTGCAACTGTAACAATCCTTGCTTATGTCGTTGGTGATCTTTTGATATTATCTATTACAAATAATGTAGTCGCGACAATTGCAGATGCTGCACTTGCACTAGCTACCATATACGCATTTAATTTCATATGGGAATTTAAAAATATCTCATTTACAGATTCACTAATCACTGCTTTAATATTAGGTGTTGGAGAATGGTTTTTCCATAAATATGTAGCTAAAAATGTTCTTATGAAATCAACTGATGATGTAGAGTAATCAATAATAAAAGATGGAGTGTCAAAAGTATAAATATCATAAGTTCGTTCAAAAAGTTTTTCTTGAACAATATATTTTTGACACTCAAATGTATTTTATATTATATAAAATTCTTATAATCTAGCAGATTTTCTCGTAATAACCTTGGTGTATCTAATCCGTATGGACAATGATTTTTACAATGGTTACAGTTAATACAACTATCTATCCTTTCCATTTTTTCAATCCATTGTTCATTTATATACACAGATGTTGGAGCTCGTCTTATCATCAAAGACATTCTAGCTGAAGTAGGGATATCAATATTAACTGGGCATGGTAAGCAGTAACCACAACCTCTACAAAATTCTCCACCTAATTCTTTTCTATCATGTTCAATAATCTCGCTTAATTCATCGTTTAATACAGGGGGATTATTTATATAAGAAATAAACTCATCCAATTCAGATTCTCTTTGAACTCCCCATATCGGCAATACGTTATCAAATTGTGCTAAATACGCATAAGCTACTTTTGAATTTGTTATTAGTCCACCTGATAAAGCTTTCATGGCAATAAAGCCAATGTTATTGACCTTACATACCTTTACCAATTCTACTTCTTGTTCTGTAGCCAAATAACTAAAAGGAAATTGTATCGTTTCATAAAGTCCTGACTTTGCCGCTTCCAGTGCTACAGCAATCCTGTGATTTGTTATTCCAATGTGTCTAATTAACCCTTTTTCTTTTGCCTCAAGCATTGCTTCATATAAAAATGTTCCATCACCTGGTTTTGGACAAAAAGATGGATTATGAAATTGATAGATATCTAGGTATTCCGTTTGTAATAATCGTAGTGTTGTATGTAATTGATCCCAAAATTCATCTACATTCGCACACATAGTTTTTGATGCTATAAAAATATCATTTCTAACTTCCTTTAGAGCATAACCTATTTTTTCTTCACTATCGGTATAAAATCTAGCTGTATCAAAAAATTTTATACCACTATGATATGCTTTTTTCAAAAGATAAGCTGCATCATCCTTACCAATACGTTGAATTGGTAAGGCACCGAATCCGTTTTTGTTAACGCGGATTCCAGTACTACCTAAGATTACTTGATTCATATACACCCTCCTTATATCTACATCATTAATAAATTTTTCATGTATTCAAGGCTAATTTTTAAATCAAAATAACTATCTCTTCCATATGCTAAGTCGTGATCTGCTACCAACCACTTTGGATTACAAGTAACCATGTTATTTAATAAGGCTGGGAAATTAACGATTCCATATCCAACTGGGCGAAATTCAAAATAACTATGTTTACTGTCACCTTTATTTGCACCAAGTTCATGGACATTTCCAACTTCTTTCGTGTCTTTCGCATAATAATCTTTCAGATGAATAACTGGGCAACGGTCCTTATATTTGTCAAGGTAATAGGACGCCTTACCACCACCAATTTCAATCCATCCCAAATCAGGTTCAAAAGAAAGACTATCAGCAGGAGTCTCATCTAGTATGGAATCAAGTAAGTTTTTACCTAATATATCAAACTGGAATTCATGATCATGATTGTGGTACAATAAAGTAATATCATATTGTTTGCATACTTTACCTATTTCAGTTACATTTTTAACGTATTCAGAAACAATTGCTTTATCTGGTTGTATAGTTTTTGGTAATCCAGTTATCGTTATATACTGACACCCAATTTCTTTATGAACTTTTATGGTTCCTTCTACGTCTTTTAAAAACTCATAGTAATCCACATGATTACCTAACGCTGATAAGTTTAATTCATCTAGTTTTTCTTTGATTTCAATAGGCTTTTTCCCAAAGAAACCTAAAAACTCAACTCCATCAAATCCAATTTCTTTAATTTTTTCTAAAACAGCAAATAAATCCTTTTCACATTCTTCTCTTACAATATATAATGGTGATGCATATTTTATTTGATTCATTTTTTTCTCCAATCGCTTTCCTTGTTATATTTGGTTTATTAATATTTGATGATTTTTGTAACGATTAACATTTTCTTTGAATAACGCGATAATTTTTCTTGTAGTATTTTTTGATATCCCGGCACTATGTGGTGTTAGTATTACATTATCTAAGTTCCAGAGTGGATTATCTTTTGGTAATGGTTCAGAATGAAATACATCAAGAACTGCTCCACGAATTTGATTACCTTGTAGGCAAGATACTAATGCTTCTTCATCTACCGTATCGCCGCGAGACACATTAATAAAAACTGCACTCTCTTTCATTTTATCAAATTCATCTTTGCCCATTAAATGATACGTCTCATCCGTTAAAGGAGTCACTAATACAACATAATCTGATATTTCTAGCACTTCAGGAAGTTTATCTGTTCCTACTACTTGATCGAAATTAGGAAGTGTTTCTGGGTGCTTCTTTATTCCAATCACATTCATGTCAAAGGCTTTTGCTTTTTTTCCTATCTCTCCACCGATTTTTCCAGCACCAATGATACAAATTGTCTTTCCATCCAAATCTTCACTTGGTAATATAGGATACCAGACACTTTTCATTTGATTTTTCATAAAGGTATTATAGTGATGACTAAATGCTAACATCCCACCTAAGACATATTCAGAAATAGTTCCAGCATGGACACCGCTCGTATTATTTACTAAAACTCCTTTTTGATGCAATTCTTTCATCGGAAGTTTTTCGAAACCAGCACTTACACAAAATATCCATTTCAGTTTTTCAGCTGCATTAACCATCTCAGCATCCATAGGAATTGCATGCTCTCCTCCACCAATCGTGATAATTATCTCCGCTTCTGATAGTACTTTAAGGGCTTCTTGCTTATCCTTGCACCGAATTATCTTTTCACCAAGTATCTCTTCAAAAGCATATAAATAATTACTTTTACCAAGTATTAACGATACAATCATACTATCTCGTCCTCTCAAACATTTAATTTAATCAATGAAATGGTAATAACTTCATTTATTATAGTATAGTCTTTAGAGGGTACTCTAAGTCAAGCTCATCTTTTCTCTATAACCACATTTTCTACATAGTTCTTCAACAGCATATCTTCTAGAAAATCCATCATATATATTATTTGCTCTTTCACTTTCTATTATTTCTGAAAAAGGGGTTTGATGGATATTACCTAAATTAATAACTCCTTCGCCATCAAGACAACAAGGTACTACCGTCCCATCCACTAAAATTGCCACTTGATTTCTTAATCCGTAGCAAAAACCAACTCCATCATCTTCTTTTTCCTTTAGATCAGGCCATTGAAATTCATGATCTTGATTCAGATAAACATGTTCAGTAATTTTTACACCACGTCCTGGAGTAATCATTTCTCTAATTTTATATGGTAAGTGAAATTCCGTTTCAATAGCATTAAGTATTTCTTGATTTCTTTGTTTTTCTAAATTTTCTTCATTGTCTTTTGCAAGATTCCATAAACGAAACGCTATGATTACATCTGTATTCTCTCTTACCTCTCTAGTAAAATCTAAAATGTTACTGATATATTCATCTTTTCTTTGATACCAAGCATTACCTGACAAACTATGTAATGAGAAATTAATCTGTCTTAATGATGGTTTTCCAATTAGTTTTTCTTTTTTCTCGTGAATTAATGTTCCATTGGTTGTAATATTCACTTTAAAGCCTTTTTCATGGCTAAGATCTAAAAATTTATCGATATCTGGATGTAGTAATGGTTCACCTTTAACGTGAAAATAGATATACTTTGTATGTGGTTTTATTTGATCTAGTATTAAACTAAATCTATCTATATTCATAAACTCTGGTTGCCTTAAGGTTTTCGGACAAAAACTACAAGAAAGGTTACACATATTCGTAATTTCTATATAGAATTTTTTAAATTGCTTCAATTTTTCACTCCTATTCTTAGTATTACGAACTAGTGTAACAGAATCATAAAATTTGCACAATAACATATACCCTATTTGAAGAAATTCCTTGCATGGGATATAAGCACTAATTTTGTAAAATTATGTTGTTTTTGGTAAAATTTATCGATATAATAGATGTGTATACTAGGAAAAGGAGAAATATTATGAAAAAAAGATTCTTATATTTATTAAGTTTCTTGATGTTTGTCTTTCTACTTGTACCATCCATTAAAGCAAATGCTTCTGGGTACGCGGTAGATTATGACACACAAGAAACTGTGGATGAATTAACCACTCATGTTATAACTAGTGGCGATGACAACGATTTAGACATTGTAAAAGCTTATGGTATCGCTGTTCCGGCAGATACGAAGGAGCTTATATTACCGATTGAATTAGAACACAAAGGACTTCTTATATGTACCTCTGTGTTAGATGAATCAACACCATCATCTGTATCTACGTATCTAGATATTTATGCAGATGAAGAATGTACTGAATCCATTTCTTACAGTTCTTATAGTAGTACTGCCGAGATACCAGAGGCTGGTACCTATTATCTAAAATTCACTGTATATGATTATTCTGATGTTGAGACTGAATATTATTCTTTAGGATTCGCTTCACAATTTTATAATAGTGATGATAGAACATTAAAGAACAAAGAATGGAATTGTTCTGGTAGCATAGATTACAAAACACCAATATATTATAAAGTTACTACAAAAGAAGCTGGTAGCATAACAATTGAAGTAGATGGTGAGTATTCAAGTAATGTTACATTATTAAATAGTAGTAAAAAAGCTTTATCGGACGAAGCATACGCTTCATCTTATTCTGGTGGTAAAGTAGTATTTGCCGTAGAAAAAGGAACTTATTATGTAAAAGTTACCAGTTCATCTGATATATACTGGATTAGATCAACTTTTAAAACAATTAAAGACTATAGTGGAGCAACAAAAGCAAAAGCTAAAACTTTGACAAAAGGAAAATTATATAGTGGTCTAGTTACTACATCAGACAAGACCGGAAAAGTAGATTGGTACAAAATAACTCTTACCAAATCCCAAGAAGTTAATATTACGTTTACAGGTAGTGTTTCTTCTGGTGACATTGAAATCGAATTCTATGGTAATGGAATAAGTGGTTCGATTACAGACCATATTCGTACTGTTGACGCAGATAGTTCTTTTGCTGCAGAAACCTGGACTTCTAGTAAACTTCCAAAAGGTACTTACTACATTAAGGTAACTAAAAAATCAAAAGTAACATCAGGATTTTATAATATTCGACTTGATAAATAATAATAGATACAATCCATCATTGCTCTCTTCCTTCCCAATAATATAAAATAGGTGCGAAACTGTAAAATAAACTTCTACAGCTTTCGCACCTATTATGTTGTAGTCATAGATTATATTTTAAATTTAGAGATTTCGTTTATAAGCTTTTCTGCACTTTCTCTTGCTCGAATCACTTGTGATTTCACATCGCTGGATTTATCTCTAACGTCTGAAGCTCGATTTGCTATTTCTGTTGTACCACTAGCACTTTCATCTGCTGCTTTTGCAATTCCATCAATTGTCGATAACATGCTTTGAATAGATGCTAATAATTGTTCTGATGTAGCACTAAAATCTGATATTAGGTTATCAACAAATTTTGCATCTTCGCTATATTTTTCAGCTACATCAAACATTACCTCATAATTATTAGCTACATCTGTTTGCACATAATGTAACAATTCATTGGAACTAAGTGATAATTTATCAACTGAATTTGTTACTTTGTTTGTAACGTCCTGAATTTTTATTGCAGTTTCTTTTGATTGCTCAGCAAGTTTTCTGATTTCATCAGATACAACGGAGAAACCTTTACCTGCCTCTCCTGCCCTAGCTGCCTCAATAGCAGCATTTAATGCTAATAAATTGGTTTGTTCTGTAATTTCCATTATGGAATCTGTTAACAAACTAATCTGATTTACTACTTTAGAATCATCAATTGCTTTTTCTAATTTATCTTTAGTTGTAATAAACATGTTCTGAGCTTCATTTCTAGCTACATCCACATTCTTCATAGTATCAACTGCCCTATTAGTAATCTGTCTAGCTGATAAAGCACCTTCTTGGGATTTTTCAGCAATAAAATGTATTGCATGTTCAATTTCCTGCGATGTTGCTACCATCTCTTCCGTTGAAGCAGCCGTCTCTTCTGTCCCTGATGCAATTACTTCTGTTGTTTCTGAGATTTCTTCTAAACTGTAATTTAAACTCATTACATTATCCATTACATTATTAACTTCGTTTTCTATTGAATTCGTTTCTTTTTGTATACTATTGATCAATTGACTAAGTGAAGTTTTCATTTCATTGATACCTTGAGCAATAGTACCAACTTCATCTTTTCTTTTTAATAACTTCTGTCCTATATCTTTGGTAAAATCACCAGTAGCTATCAACTTCAAATATTCAGATGATTGTATAATAGGTTTTGTAATTCTACTTGACGTAATAGAGATAAATAAGATAGTAAGCAACAAAGTTATTATAGAAATAATAATTATAATAGTTGATATATCCTTAGCACCACCTTGTAATTCATGAATTGTCATAAAGGATGCTAAAATCCAATCTGTTCCACTTACTTGATATGGATTTACTAGGTAAGTAGTTTTATCAATAGTCACTTCAAATGGTCCTACGTTTTCTTCAAGTAATTTACCTAAACCAGATATGTTTACTTCTTCGATTTTTTTAAAGTTATTCTCTGTATTATTACCATCTGCTAATATAGTACCAGTCTTGTGTACAATAATTGCAAATCCTGTTTTAACAGTATTCATATCATTTAACATATCACTTATTACGGATTGTTGAACATCAATTCCTATCGTTCCAATCAATTTACCATTTAAATCCGTATATGATCTAATATTACTCGTAATCATTTGATTACTAATTTCATCAACGTATGGTTCTGTACGTACTATTGATCCATTTCCACTTATACCTGCTTGATACCAACCTTTATCGGGTGGATTAAATTTAGCAGGAATTTTTGTCTCTGGCCATTGTAAATAAGACCCATCTTCTGTTCCCAGATATACATACATAGTACCAGGATGCGTTGTTGCATAATGTTCAAACACTTTGTATATTTCTTGTTCCAGTCCTACATTTTTTGAAGGTGTCATAGATACTTCATTTGCATTATTTGCATAGGAAGTAATTGTTTTATCCGCAGTCATTACCATCGAATTTGTTGCCATCATATTAATATCTTTATCAATTTGTTCGTAAAAAATATTAATGGACTTCTCAACAATTCCTAATTGCTCTGTTGAATTACTTATATAATCCCTTCTAGCTTTCGTGAATAGCTGATAGCTTATCGTACTACCTACAGCCGTTAAAGCTATTAATATGATAAATAAAGAAACTGTTATAAATTTGAATCGAATACTATTAAGCGTTTTTACCATATGGTTTCCTTCCCCTTTATGTTCTTATGTCTTTAAAATAAGAGATACCATAAGTAGACTTAAAATGTTTATGTAGATACTATTTTAACACTTATGTAAACTTATTATATCAGGGAATGAAATTCTACACTACAGGTAATGATTGTAATCTTTTTCATTAAAACGCATATCTATTCAACTTCTTTGCAAGGTTTTCTTAAATAAAAATGTCTACTACAAACACTGTAATATTTGATCTTATCGTTTGTATCCTTAATGGCTACTTGTTCACCTTCTGTGATTACTTTATCATTTACTGTTCGAAGTACCATTCTGGCTTTCTTTCCGCAATGGCATAATGTTGGAAGTTCTTGCAGTTCATCTGCTAAGGCTAAAAGCATGCCAGATCCTTCAAACGGCTCACCTCTAAAATCAGTTCTAAGCCCATAACAAATTACTGGTATTGCTTGCATTGCTGTTAACTTATGTAATTCAATTACTTGTTCCCTCGTTAAAAATTGAGCTTCATCAATTAAAATACAGTCGCAATGATTTACCATAATATTATCAAGATTAAAACGGAAATCTTTATCAAAAGGTATTGCCTCTATCTCACAACCAACTCTTGATCTAATCGTATTTCCAGAAATGTTAGGAACATAAGCTACTGGATTTTTACCAAGTTCAAGATAATTGTAATGCGTAGAAATTAATTCTAATGATTTACCTGCATTCATTGATGAATACCTAAAATAAAGTTTTGCCATAGTTTTCTCTCCATGTGTTTTATTAAAGCTAATAATTATTAACCTATAATGAGTTTACTTGGGATAGCATATAAAGTAAAGTAGAAATTTATTAATTCAATTTTAATTCTTTCCTTTTAACGTTAAAATCTCGCCTGGAGCTACTATTTTAGCTCTTTTTTCATGATTTACTATTCTTTTCATCATCTCATCTGGGTTACCCATATGAGCTATAATATCAGGTGCGTCATAGGTTCCATAATGAATAGGGATTAATAAAGCTTCTGATAACGTATTAGCAAGTACAGTCGCTCCATCTTTCCCTAAATGGTATAAATCCGTTGAAACATCTAATGCTAACAAATCTATATCTTTTATTTCAAGATGCTCTTCCATTAATCTGGTATCTCCAGGAAAAAAACAACGTGCATCCTTTGTTGTAAGTATAAACCCACAACAATCATCCTTCCTGAATGGTTTTCCATATAAAGATGGATTCATTAATTGCCAAGGATGGTCAGAAGGAGTAACTTCTAACAATATGTCTTGAATTTGTATTTTATCACCTGATCTGCAGGTATCTATACTTCTTGGATTTACTCCAATAACAGTCAATTGCTTAAACACTGATAGTGGGCCAATAAATTTTGGATTCAATCTTGCCAGTTCTTTGGCTGTTATTGCTCCAAGATGATCGTTATCTGGATGTGTATATAAAACATAATCAACTCTTGGTATCTGGTTTGCCAGAATAGGATATTTTGCATATAATTTTAATCCTGTTTCACTTATTAAATCTTGGTCTGGTTGTGTCATTAGAACAGGGTCAATTAAAATTATAGTCCCAAGTGTATTAATTAAAAAACCTGCACCACCAAGCCAGGTTATTTTAGTATAATCAATATCGTCAAAAAATTCTCGTGTTATATCAATTGATTCTTTTGCTCTACTCATTAGTCTACTCCTACCACACTACTTCTTCTCTGTGCTAACACAATGTCATACCAGATTCCAGTATCCATTTTACCTAACTTTTCACATATTCCTATCTCTTTAAATCCAAGGGATTTATGCAATTCTCTACTAGCTATATTCTCTTTTATAATTCTGGATTGAAGTGTCCAAAAACCGTGTATTTCAGATTCTCTAATTAATTCCAAAAGTAAAGCTCTACCCACTCCCTTACCTTTGAAAGAGTTACCTACATAGATACTAACATCAACAACACCTGCATAAACACTCCTACTTGAAGTAGGACTAAGGGCTACCCATCCTAATACAATATCGCCATCTTTTGCAACTAATCTACATGATTTACAATGACCTTTATCCCATTCTTCCCAAGTAGGAATTGTATTTTGAAATGTTGAAATCTTATTTTGTATTCCTTCCCAATATATATTGGATACTTGTCCCCAATCAGAAGCCTGCATATTTACTATTTTATAATCCATTTTGTTCTCCTATTTTTATCGTAAGTTTTTAATCTATTATACTTTTAATCCATTATCAAATAAAAATTAATTAATTATCCATCATTTATATGCATAATAACACATCATAATTGTAATTTGCAATTTTTTTA